>MGCU01000013.1:0-16284 GCA_001790525.1 Candidatus Saccharibacteria bacterium RIFCSPHIGHO2_12_FULL_47_16b | reverse complement strand
TGATGGATTGTGATACCACCGGCATTGAGCCGGATTTGGGACTAGTTAAGGTCAAGAAACTGGTGGGTGGCGGCACCATGAGCATTGTCAATCAAACCGTGCCGCGAGCTCTGCGAGCGCTTGGTTACAACCGGGCCCAAATTGACGATATTATCAATTACATCGATGTGGAGAAGACCATTCTAGGCGCACCGCATCTAAAGAAAGAACACGAACCGGTCTTTGCTTGCTCGATGGGTGACAACGCCATTCATTATCTAGGGCATGTCAAGATGATGGCCGCCGTTCAGCCGTTCATTTCTGGCGCTATCTCCAAGACTGTTAACATGCCAGAAGAAGTGACGGTTGAAGAGGTCGAACAATTACATATGGATGCCTGGAAGATGGACTTAAAAGCGATTGCTATTTACCGTGACAACTGTAAGGTTGCCCAACCTTTATCGATGGCCAAAAAGGATGGCGAAGCTAAGACTGAATCAACCCAAGTTGCCACACCGATGGAGGCCGCTCAAGCGCTGGTGCCGACTCATGGTGTGCGGCGCCAGTTGCCGAGAGTGCGCAATGCCCGAACCTTCAAATTCACTGTCGCTGGCGTGCGTGGTTACTTCACGGTTGGCGAGTATGAAGATGGCACGCCGGGCGAGTTGTTCGTTAGCATTGCTAAGCAAGGTTCAACTTTGCGCGGCGTGATGGATGCCTTTGCCACGGCGGTTAGTTATGGTTTGCAATATGGCGTACCGCTAAAGAAGTTTGTCCGAACCTTCAACAACACCAGCTTTGCCCCGGCCGGCATCACCGATGATCCAGATATTCGCACGGCCAGCTCGCTAATCGACTATATTTTTAGGCGGCTAGGTAAGACCTATCTAAGTTTTGATGACCGGCTGGAAGTTGGACTAGCCAGTATTGATGAGGTGCCGGAAGGTCAGACTAGCCTGCTAGAGGCTGCCAGCCAGCCAACCACGGTTGTGGAAAAGGCCGTAGAGCAGGCGATTGAGACGGTGGCCGAAGCCGAAGCTGCTATTGCCGAGGCCGTCACTACTGTAGCCGCCAGCACTGCCGATTTACCGACCGAAGCCGTGGCCAAAGAGAACCTATCAACCGCGGCTGAACCAGCTCAACCAGCGGCTAGTCAAGACAAGGCTGAAGAAACAACTGCTGTTCGCCAAGACGATTCCGCGCCGCTTTGCTATAACTGCGGCAATCAAACCCAACGTTCCGGCTCCTGTTACGTCTGCACGGCCTGTGGCTCCACCACCGGCTGCTCGTAACCGTTTACCGTTCACAATGAATAAAACGAAAAACGGATCATGGAAAACGCATGGTAAATGGAAAACGGAAAATGGTAAACTGCATTTATGCGAGTAGTTATTCTTTATCACGAACATTCCGAGCACGGCGGTGTAGTAGCCGATTTCCAGAGAGAGTTTGAACGTTATAAGGCCAAAAAAGTTGAGCTGGTTAGCCTAGAAACGATCGAGGGCGCCGATTTGGCTAGTCTATATGGCGTCAATCAATATCCAGCCGTCTTAGCTATGAGCGACAACGGCAGCCTAATCCGGATGTGGCAGGGTTTGCCGCTGCCATTGATGGACGAACTGTCTTATTACATTACTGAAACTCAACCAACACTAGCCCACTCTGGCAAAACGATTATGCCGCTTCAACCATCCACCGCTGTTATTTAGACGCAATTTAGGCTAAAATCAGAATCAATGAATGAGGCAAATAAGGCCGGGCAACCGGCTAAGAAACATTTTTTGGCCGAAATTGAGGAGCAAATTCTCGATAGTTGGCAAAAAGAAAAAACCTTTGGAAGGAGCGTTGACAACCGCTATTCAGTCGAGCTGTTTGCCTTTAATGACGGCCCGCCCTTTGCCAACGGCCAGCCGCACTTTGGCCACTCCCTAGTCACGGCCGTTAAAGATGCTATGCTGCGCTATAAAACCATGCGTGGGCTTTACGTGCCGCGCCGCAATGGTTGGGACTGCCATGGCCTGCCGGTGGAATTCGATATTGAAAAACAGTTTAAGGTTAGCGGTAAAAAACAGATTCTGGAGCTTGGGTTAGAGAAGTTTAACACTGCTTGCCGGTCCTCGATTTTTAAATACAAAGCCGATTGGGAAGATTTTTTAAGCCGAATTGGCCGCTGGAGCGATTACCAAGATTACTACGCCACAGTTGATACCAGCTACACCGAGAGTGTCTGGTGGATTTTGAGCCAAATTCATAAAAAGGGCTTACTGTACCGGGGTTTTAAGTCGCTGCCGTATTGCCCACGCTGTGCTACGCCGCTATCTAATTTTGAACTCAACGAAGGCTATAAAGATGATGTCCCCGATCCAAGTGTATTCGCACTCTTTCCGCTTAAGGATGATCCAAGCGTGTCCTTTGTGGCTTGGACAACAACGCCATGGACTTTGCCAGCTAATGCCGCCTTAGCAATCGACGCCAAGGCCGATTATGCTTACGTTAAGCTAAAATCGGACGGTTCTAAGCTAATTTTGGCCAAGAAACGTCTAGCTGTGCTTGATTTACGTAAAGATGAGTATAAACTTGTCAAAACCGCTAAGGGCCAAGATTTGGTCGGTCTGCGCTACCAATCACTTTATGAATTGCCAGCTGGTAAATTTAATATCAAACAAGTTCAAAATGCTCACCAGGTTTTTGCCGACGCCGCCGTTGATTTAGACGATGGCACAGGCATTTTACATGTCGCTCCTCGTTATGGCGAAACAGACCTAGCTTTGGGCTTAAAGGAAGACTTACCCTTAATTGAAAGTGTTGATGGCTCTGGCCACATGGTTCAGCCTAAGTTTGTGACCGGCCAGTTTTTCAAGGCGGCCGATGAACATATTATTGCCGATCTCACGCACAAGGGGCGAATTTTTGCGGCCGAAAGCAACTTCTCGCACACTTATCCGTTCTGTTGGCGTTGCGAGACACCATTGATGTATTTTGCAACTAATACTTGGTTTGTCGAGGTTACCAAGGTTAAAGAAGATATGCTTAAAGCGGCTGAAGACATTAATTGGGTGCCGTCCCATATCAAAACCGGCCGCTTTGGTAAATGGTTGGAAGGGGCCCGTGATTGGGCGATTTCGCGCAATCGCTACTGGGGCGCGCCGATGCCAATCTGGCAGAATGTTGACGACGAAGCTGATTACATTGTGGTCGGCAGTTTAGCTGAACTTGAGGAGTTAGCCGGCCAAGAGGCACTGCAAAAACTACCAAGAGTCGAAGACCAAGACTGGCCGGATGTCCACCGTCCCTACATTGACGATATTGTAATTAATAAAGGCGGCAAAACTTACAAGCGAATTGAAGAAGTGCTCGATTGCTGGTTCGAATCCGGCTCGATGCCGATCGCCCAATGGCATTACCCGTTTGAAAATAAGGCTAAGTTTGACCAGACTTTTCCAGCTGACTTTATTACCGAGGCGATTGATCAGACGCGGCTATGGTTCTACGTCCAGCACGTTATTTCAACGATTTTATTTAAAAAACCGGCTTACAAACAGGTGATTGTGACCGGTTTTATGATGGCGGCCGATGGTCAGAAATTGTCAAAACGCCTTCGTAACTACCCGCCGGTGGAAGAAGTTTTTGCTTCAGAAGGCGCTGATTCATTAAGGCTATATCTGTTATCGCGAACTCAAGCGACCGAAACGGCCGACTATATGCGTTTTGACCGCTCGGCCATGGTTGATATCCAGCGTAATGTTCTCTTAACGCTTTATAACAGCTACAAGTTTTTCCAAACTTACGCCGAAATTGATAAGTGGTCGCCGCCAAAACAACTGGCCGAACCAAGCAGTGACAACATTTTGGATAAATGGATTCTGGCTAGGCTTAATCAAACACTTATGGAAGTTAGCAAAAGCGCCGACAAGTACAAGATTGCCCACGCCATCTTGCCGATATTCAATCTAAATGACGATTTATCCAACTGGTACGTCCGTCGTAGTCGCCGGCGCTTTTGGAAGAGTCAAAATGACGTCGACAAAGAGCAAGCATATGCTACTCTCCACTACGTTCTAGTTCGAATTAGTCAAATAATGGCACCATGGGCACCATTCATAAGCGATTATTTATGGCGGGAATTGACTAAGGATATGGAGATGCCAAAATCAGTTCACTTAAGTGACTGGCCATCTGGTAGCAAGCCAGATACCGCTAGTACTAAAGTGCTAGATGAAATGAAATGGTCTAGGGAGATTATTGCTGAAGGCCTGGCTCAACGGGCTGAAGTTAAAGTAAAGGTCAGGCAACCATTAGCGGCGGTCAAGATCTCTGGATTGATTGATGATCATAAGGCTTATGAAGAAATTATCGCCGAAGAATTAAATGTTAAGAAAGTAATTTGGTCGTCAGGAAAAACGAGAGTCAAAGTCAATACCAAATTAACAGATGAACTTAAAGCCGAAGGCTTGATGCGAGAGTTGGTACGACATATCCAAAACGCTCGAAAAAACGCCGGTCTAAATGTTGAAGATCGGATAAAGCTGAAAATCGAAACCAACTCCAAAGATGTAAAAGAAGCAGTTGATAAGTTTAAAGATACAATTTTTACCGAGACACTAACGACAGAAAAGCTTAAGGGTGACGGTCAATATAGCGAAACTGTCAAAGTCGAAGGGCAGGAGGTGATTATCCGACTCAGTCGAGCCGGATGAGGGGTGAGGGACGAGAGTTGAGAGTTGAGAAAATCTATCCCCTAGACCCTAAACCCTATCCCCTGGCGCTTGAAGAAAGTGCCTGTATCTGTTAAGCTAGTCACTTAATCATGAAAAAGGCAGTTATATCTACCGGTGGTAAACAATATCTTGTGGCAGAAGGTCAAGAACTTGAAGTTGATAAGCTAAAAGACGAAAAAAAAGCCGATTTTGAAACCTTGCTTTTGATTGATGACGAAAAAATCAACATTGGCACACCTACTATATCTGGTGTAAAAGTCTCGGTTGAGATAGTCGAGCCAGAAATAAAAGCCGAAAAGATTGTAGCCATTCGCTATAAGGCGAAAAAACGAGTTCATAAGCGCCGCGGCCACCGCCAACGTTATAGCCGAATCAAAATAATTTCAATAGGGGTGAGGGGCTAGGGTTTAGGGTCTAGAGTGACTGCTAAATCTTTTAAAGATCTCATAGTTTGGCAAAAGGCCTTCGAGTTAGCTGAACTTGTTTATCAATTAACTAAACAGTTGCCAGTTTCAGAAAGGTACGCTCTTTCAGGACAGTTACAACGTTCAGCTGTATCAATTGTTTCAAATAAACTCAACCCTCGTCCCTAACCCCTAACCCCTACTTATCCACAGGAAAAACACAGGCTAAAAAATAAAGCAGGGGACTTTACCCCTGTTTTTTCGATAGCTTTTTACTTTCACAAATAATCCGACCTAAACTTCACGGCTAAACAGCTTGACGGCTAGACGCTTATGCTTGATAATTTTTCACAGTTAGCCAAAACCAAAAGCTAGCAAAACAAAAATAAAAAATGGCCATCAGAAAATGTATTGTTTGCGGCTGTGGATTTGTTGCCCGCCGCGACGCCAAGACCTGCTCGGCGCGTTGCCGCAAGCGCCTGCAGTTAATTAAATTTACGTTGCAGAGATCCGGCGCGGTGAATGCAAGTGCCAGGGCTAAGACGGAGTTGGTGAAATGAACGAAAATCAAAAATTATCATCAAATCCAGTTACCAGCCCGCAGGCGCAGTTCCAGCCAACCCAAACTGCCAGCCAAGGCTCAAGCGGCTTTTACTTCCATCCGGATAATGTCGCCTCCGGCACCAGTTATACGCCAGGGGCCGTTTATTCCAGTTCGGCCAATCCGGCGATTAACCAAGTGGCTGCAGAAGAAAGCTTGACCTCGCCACAACCAGCTGAGCCAAATCCGGGCTATGGCGACTCCTACGGTTCAACCTCTTTATATGATAATACTGGCGGTTTTTTCAGCCGCTTCCAGCCAATGTTGATTGCTCGGTTGTTCGCCATTGCTGTACTGGTCATTGGCGGTGCGGCCTTTGGCATAAGCAAATTGGGTAACGACTCGGCTCCAGTCAGCTCGACTACGCCGGTAAGTAATATTCAGTCTGGCCAGAATGGCATCTTGCCGGACACATCAGGCCTTTTGAACCTTAATTATGATACGGTGGTCGGCGCCGGTAAAACCTTAACCGCTTCACAGTTAATTGCCGGCTCTGACGATAAGAAACTGACACTGACGGGCGATCTTCAAGCCTCTGGTACTATTTATGCCTCAAATGGCCAAACCAGTCTAAGCGATACTGGCTTGGTTATTAATAAGGTAACTGTCTGTACCACTGCTGGATGTATTGCTAGCAGTGGCGGTGGTACGGCGACTGTCACCACCGCTGGCGGAACCGGCGCTTCCGGCACGGCTGGTGCTTCCGGGGTGGCTGGAGCAAAAGGTGATAAAGGCGACAAGGGCGATAAAGGTGACACTGGCGATGCCATGTGTACGTCCGGCTGTGTGTTACTTCAGGGTGCCAGCCCCGGTAGCGCCCAATCCGGTAACCTAAATATTAATGGTGTAGCCATAGCCGCCTCCTTCAGCGGTGTCGGTACCAGCCTGACGGCACTTAACGCTACCAATTTAACTTCCGGTACTTTGGATGTGGCTCGGATAGCCAGCGGTTCGGTAGGTTACGTCAAGCTTAACTTAGCTGGCACGATAGTCAATGCCGACATATCAAACACCGCGGCAATTGATTACTCCAAACTTAATCTAGCTGGTAGTGTCACTAATGCCGACCTGGCTGGCTCGATTGCGGACACCAAACTTAATACAATCTCCACTGCCGGCAAGGTCGCCGACAGTGCCTTGAGCAATAATGTTACTCTTTTGAACGGATCCCAGACTCTCAGCGGTAACCCGTTATTTAAAAACAGTGCTGATACTACTAATGCCTTCCGGATTCAAAACGCCGCCGGTACTAATTTAGTTTTGGTTGACACCGCAGCCGGCACTGTTACCATCGTCGGTTTACAAGGAAACGGCTCAAACTTAACTGCTCTTAACGCTTCCAATATAGCTAGTGGCAGCCTGGCTGATGCTCGTCTAAGCGCCAATGTTTCGCTGTTTGGTTCAGCTGTTGACAGTGCCGAAATAAATGACGGCAGCATCGTTAATGCCGATATTAACGCTGCCGCGGCTATTGATTGGACAAAGATAAGCAAGACCGGCTCGAGCTTAGCCGATCTGGTGACACGTTCAGCAGCCGATCTTAGCTCCGGTACATTGAATGACGCTCGTTTAAGCGCTAATGTCGCTATGCTCAATGGCTCGCAGACCTTTACCGGCAATCCATTATTTAAAAATACTGCCGATTCAACTACTGCCTTCCGTATCCAGGACGCACTGGGAACCAACTTGGTCTTGGTTGATACAACTGCTGGAACAGTTACCGTTGCCGGTCTGCAAGGCAGTGGCGCCAACTTAACCAGCCTTAATGCCAGCAATGTAGCTTCGGGTACCTTAGCAGACGCTCGCCTAAGTGCCAATGTCTCCCTTTTGGGGGTAAGCATAGACTCAACCGAAATAACCAACGATACCATAACCAATGTCGACATTAACTCGGCGGCAGCTATTGCTTACAGCAAGCTTAACCTAGCCTCTAGTATCACTAACGGTGATGTTTCCGGCACAGCCGCCATTGCTTACTCCAAACTTAATCTGGCTAGCTCAATCGTCAATGCCGATATTGGTGTTGCAGCCGCCATTGACTGGAGCAAAATAAGCAAAACTGGTTCCAGCTTGGCAGATCTAGCGACACGTTCGGCAACTGACTTGTCGTCCGGCACTCTTAATGATGTTCGATTATCATCTAACGTTGCTCTACTTAATGGCACTGGCCCGCAGACCTTTAGTGGTAATAACAAGTTTACCGGAACCGTATTGTCACAAAATACAGCCGATTCCACAGCTGCCTTCCAAGTTCAGAATCAGGCCGGTAGGGCTGTAGCCACGGTTGATACGCTGGGCGGGCAATTGGTGCTTGGTACCGCCGGCGCCAGTGGCTTGACTGGCAAAGCAGTCTTTAATTACTCCGGTCAGACTGGCAGTGTGACCCTTACGCCCGCTGACCCGGGCGCATCTAACTATACAGTCACCATTCCAGCCGAGACGGGCACTATTTGTACTTCAGCTTCGATTTGTCCCGGTTATGCTGCCGCCGGCAGCTTCCTGGGACGCAATATCCAAGAAACGTCAACAGCCGCCATTTCTGGCAGCGGCTATCTGTTTACCTTTACTAATTCGGCTTCCGGGCAGGCGTCGGGCGTACTTAACCTCAATAATGGCAATAACACCGGCCCGGTGGCGTTCTTAAAAGGTACTTCAACCACCGCTTTCCAACTGCAGAACGCTTCCGGCTTCAGCGTGGTAGTGATTGATTCGACCAACGCTCATTTGAAGATTTACGACGGAACAGCCACTCAAGCCTACGTAGATATTTATTATGATTCGGCCAATAGTCAAGGTGTACTGACGGTTTCTAACGGCGCCACTCGCATTGGCAGCGCCGGTCCAGTTCAAATCCTGACCAGCACTCCGACCAACTTGGTCTCCTTCAAGCACAGCGGTACGCCGAGCGGCTCGTATTCATTAAATGATATAACAATGACTCGCCAGCTAAGCGGTGGCGCCAATCCGCTGACCGGCGCGTTACTAAGGATCGAGGACTTATCGAGCTTTACCAGCGGTTCATCAGCGCCGGATCTGCTGTCAATTAACCAAAACAACACTTCGGCTACCGGCAATCTGATTTTGGCCCAAACTGGCGGTAGCGGCTCCAAATTCAAAGTTGATACTACTGGTACGGTTACACTGGCTACTGGGGCAAGCTACAGCGGTGCCGGTGCGTTGACTTTGCAAAGCGGCGGCGGCGGTCAATTGACGATTTCGGGTAACGGCAATGGCGTGACTGTGGCGGATAACGTTACTTACTCGAACGGTAAGAGTTTGACAGTTAACGGTACTGGCAATTTCCGAACTTGGACAGATAGTGCCACCGCCTTTAGAGTTCAGAACGCGGTGGGCGATGCGGTTGTGACTGTTGATACATTGAACAGCCAGTTTAAGCTGAAAACGGCTAGTTCTACTCCAGCCTTGCTGGTACTTAGCGACAAGAATACGGTTGGCGACCCGACTTGTGTCAACGGGGCGATTTATTACAACTCGGCCATACCAGCTTTCCGAGCCTGCCAAAACGGTTCTTGGCAGAACATGATCGCCAGCTACGACATTCAGGTCTTTAACGGTAACGGCACCTGGACTAAGCCGGCCTACGCTACCTTCGTACGTGTAATTGCTATCGGCGGCGGCGGCGGCGGCGGCCAAGGCTACACCGCCTCCGTAACTTACGGCGCTGGCGGCGGCGGCGGCGGGGCCTATGTCGAAAATATTTACTCGTCGTCAGAACTTGGTTCGACAGAATCAATTACTGTTGGCGCCGGCGGTGCTGGTGGTACTTGCAATGCTTGTAACGGCGTTACCGGCGGCCGGAGTGGTTTTGGTAATTGGATGAGCGCCTTTGGCGGTGCCGGCGGACGATACGCTAGCAATGGTGCAAATGATGGCGGCGGCGGCGGCGGCGCAAACGAGGCTGGTGTAACGGCCGGCCGCGGTGGTAGTAGTGGCACTAGCTCGATCTGGTACGGAGTCGGGTCCGGCGGAGCTGGTTATGGTTATTGTGCTGAGGATGGCGGCGGCGGCGGCTCTCCCTACGCTGGGGTAGCTGGTGGTACATCGATTCGTGGTGGTGGCGGTGGTGGTGCCGGGACATGGACATCCTATAACAACTATAGCGGTTCGGCCGGCGGCGGTCGTGCCGGCGGTGGCATTTGTACCGGCGGCGGCGGTGTCGGTGGCTCCTATGACTCTAGCACTGGCGTCGGATACCCGTGCTCCGACGGCACCTCACGTCTATATATGGGTGGCGATGGTGGTGGCGGCGGTGGTGCCTATAACTCCGGCTGTGACGGCGGTACCCCCGGCGGCGCTGGCGGCGGTGGTGCCTATAACGCCTACGGTGGCAACGGCGCGCCGGGAAGGGTAATAGTCATATCATGGTAGCTAATAGTCGACTTAAATTATTCAGCTTTTTGTTAGCACTGCTAGTTGTTCTTTTAACAGGCTTTTGGTTGATGAACCGGTCTGGTTTGGCTCTACCAAGTGATATAAAGGCCAACATCAACTTCAAAGTTGTTTACCCGGCCAAAGATTATCGGATTGATAATAATAGCTTCCAGTATCTTAATGAAGCGGATACATTATTATATAAGGCATCTGCGGCCGGCCGGATAATCTCTATGTCGCAGCAGCCAACACCTGATAATTTTGATTTGGAAAAAGTCGTTCAAGGTGCCAGCCAAACCCTGACACAGGGTAAAGGCTATACATTAATTAATACCAAACTCGGCCAGGCCGCTATTACCAGTTTTTACAGCGATAAAGACTTATCGAAAATAAGCCAAAGCGCTATACTAGAATCTAATGGCACGCTGGTGACCGCTCAACTATTGAATGAGCAGTCATGGAGCCAAGCTGACTGGGAAAAGTTCCTAAATAGTCTTAGGCTAGGTAAATAAAAATGATGCAATTTGAAGCACCAACTCAAACCAAGACAAACAGATTCAGAAAAATCCTGTTGTTCGGTTTGATTTTTGGCTTAAGCCTGCTTTCGATTGGACTTACCATCCAGCAATACCGACACGCCCAGACAGCTTCCAAAAAAGCTTTCAGTTTAGTGTCGGCTGCTTCAATTGATCAAGCCCGAGTCAGTATTAATAAAGACAAGGTTGCCTACAATAGCAGTCAGGATGAAAGCCTGCAATCCAAGTTGACGATTGACGGTGCCGAAGACGGCACCGGGGAATTTCCTTACCAAGTGGAACTGCCCAAAGAAGCCGCCGATGGTACAACATTTGCCGATGCTAAAGGCGATTTGCCTTTTAAGGCCATACCGCTGGGTAATTTAGCTGACGGTCAATACAGCGATGGCCATATGACCTATGGCCAAAACCCCAAAGTTTCTCATGTCGTGACTCTTAAGAAAAACGGTATCAAAGAAGATATCCTGCTGAGCCAGCCTATAGGCGACAGTTTTACATTCTCCTGGCGGCTAGAACTTGGTAGCAAGCTGGAAGCTAAGCTGATGTCCGATGGTTCGGTTGGCATCTATGCCGCCAGTCCCTACCTTTACGGCAACCTGCAAATCGCCGACGATAAGAGTAAAGACCTGGTCGAAAAAGCTCGCAGCGGCGAGAAGAACTACTTGGCCTTTATTCTGCCCGCACCATATATTGCGGAATCCAGCACAGATGGTGTCGAATCTGACTACCAGAATGTCAAATATACACTCAAAGATAATGTACTGACTTTGACAGCGACCAATTTAAATTCTAAGACCTATCCATTAAGTATCGACCCGTCGACAGTGGTCGTTAACACAACTACCAGCTTTATTAGCGGCCGTGATGATGGCGGTATAACCTACGGCGGCAACCAAATCAGCCGAAACAACACCGGCATCGGCAGTGTCGGTGCCTGGAGTACTAGCTCCAATTATTTCTCATTCCCGCGTTCTTACCAAACCAGTGTTGCCTACAAAGGCTTCTTGTACGTCATAGGAGGTTATGAAGCCACCGCCGACAACAACTGTAAGAATACCGGTGAGTCAATCAACCAGTGTAACGACACCCAATACGCCCAAATAAATTCCGACGGCTCGATTGGTACCTGGTTTACTAGCGCTAATTATTTTTCAGTACCGCGCTACGGACACTCCAGCTTCGCCTATAACGGTTATATCTATATTACCGGCGGTTTGACGGCTGGTGCCACTACTAGCTGTAAGAATTCTGGTAGTTCCACCCGTTGCAATGACGTTCAGTACGCGGCCGTTAACGCCGACGGTAGTATCGGTGCCTGGGCTACTAATACAAACTACTTCTCAATTCCGCGCTACGGCCAAGCCACAGCTGTTTATAATGGCTTCTTGTATATAACCGGCGGTCTACAATCAACCTCCGATACCAACTGTAAAAACTCCGGCACTAACCAGTACTGCAACGACGTCCAATACGCGCCAATTAATGCCGACGGTAGTATCGGGACGTTTACGACCAACACCAACTACTTCTCTGTACCGCGCTACTGGCACGGCGCTGTTGCCTATAATGGCTACTTGTATGTCCTTGGCGGTCAGGAAGTCAATAACGATACTGCCTGCAAAGATACTGGTACTAACACCCAATGCAAAGATATCCAATACGCGGTTATCAATTCAGACGGCAGTGTAGGGGCCTTTACCACCAGCAACAACTATCTATACACCACCCGCAGCAACTTTACCACCTACGCTTACGGGGGTTACATTTATGTAGTGGGGGGTCAGCTCGAAGCGAACTCAACATATTGCAAAAATAGCAGCTATGGCACAAGCATCTATTGTCACGACATTATATTCGCGCCGGTTTTAACAACAGGTAACACCGGTGTCTGGACTACTTCCTACCGAACCCAGAACTCGACAACCGGGACAGGGGATTACATCAGCTTCCCCCGCTACGGCTTATCATCGGCGATTTATAACGGCTACCTCTACGTACAAGGTGGTTTTGAGGTTGCCTCCGATACCAACTGTAAGAGCTCTGGCACCAACCAGTACTGTAGTGATACCCAATACGCCAAATTTAACATCGCCAGCCCCACTGAAACGTCTGGCTCTGTCAGTGGTACAAACTACTTTGGAGCTACCAGGGCATGGTCAACAACCGCCAATTACTTTGCTACCCCACGCTACTACCATTCATCGGTCGCCTATAACGGCTACCTATATGTTATGGGCGGCTTAGAAGTTGCCAGTGACACCGCTTGTAAAAACACCGGTGTCGGCAGCACTTATTGCAATGACGTCCAGTACGCACCGATAAACGCCGACGGCACAGTTGGCTCCTGGAACGCCACCAGCTACTTCTCAATTCCGCGAGCCTACATGGCGGCCGTGGCCTATAACGGCTACATGTATATTATCGGTGGCCAAGAAGCGGCGTCTAACACCAGCTGTAAAGATTCAGGGACCAGTAATGTCTGCAATGATGTCCAGTATGCCACTATCAACGCCAATGGCACACTCGGTTCCTTCGCCAATACCAGCTATTTTTCAATACCGCGCTATGGCCTGTCAGCCGTCACCTCCTATAATGGTTATCTTTACATAACCGGTGGCATCCAAGCCAGTAGCAACGCCAACTGTAAAAATACCAACGCCGCCTTAAGCACTTATTGTAATGATACCCAATACGCCTTGATCAACGCCAACGGCACGCTTGGTAGCTTCACTACTAGCACCAACTACTTTAATACTCCTCGCGCTATGCATATTTCGGCGGCTTATAATGGCTACCTTTACGTAATTGGTGGCCAAGAAGCTAATTCCGATACTGCCTGCAAGGATAGCGGCACCAGTAACGCCTGCAACGATATCTGGTATGCCCAGCTTAACAGTAATGGCAGCATCGGTTCATGGGTCTTAAATCCGAACTATTTCCTGTTTCCTCGCTGGGCCCAAGCTGTTGCCACCAATAACGGCGTGATCTACCTAATTAGCGGAACATTGCCCAGCGCCTCGACTAACTGTAAGAGCAGTACTAATAATGTTTATTGTAATGATGTCCAGTATGCGCAGTTCCGGCCGGGCGGCGCCATTGGGTCATTCCAAAACAGCTCAAACTACATTTCAATCCCGCGCTATGGCACTGGCGCGGCGATTTATGGAACATATCTGTATTCAACCGGGGGTCTGGAATATACCTCGGATACTAACTGTAAAAATTCCGGTACAAACCAGTACTGCAACGACACCCAGTATAGTTTCGTCACCATTCCAACACAAAAAGGTAACTATGAAAAGTTAATCGACCTCGGCTCAGTTGTCAGTAATGTTTCCTCCATCGTATTTAATGGCACGTCAATTTGCGGTGTAACGATGAGTTATGCCACAGCCGCTAGCAACGGTGTCTTTGGCTCTAGCACAGTTGTCAACTCCGCCATGCCTGGTACGAGTTACACGATCAATGCTGCCAGTAAACGCTATGTCTTGGTCAAGTTCCTATTTAATGATGAAAACTGCGGAGGGGTCAGCACAATTACCGACATAACCATTAACTACTTCCAGACGCCGGCGGCGCCTACTCTGACTTCGCCGTCCAGCGGTGCCACAGGCGTATCACGGACACCGGTCTTTACCTTTAGAACCACCGATGCTGATAGCGACTACTTACAGTACCGATTGTATGTATACGCTAGCGATTGCTCCACGCCGGTTGGCTCTAGCCCATTCGCCCAAGCCAGCTCACAAACTGGTTGGAGCGGGCAGGATAGAGAAAACTTCACGGCTTATGCCGGTGCGGCTGATATTAGTAGCTCAACTTTAGCGACATATACCTACCAAGGAACTTTGAGCTATAACACGACTTACTGCTGGAAGGCTGACGCGATTGATCCGGGCGGTACAAACACCTATAGCTCGGCCTCATCAACCAGAACCTTTACGACTCTAGCTAATACTGCACCGGCGGCGCCAACGCTAACTCAACCGCTAGATACTCAGACAGGCACTCTCAAAGCGCCGCAATTTAGACTATCAGCCAGCGATGCCGACAGTGATTATCTCAAATATAAAATCGAAGTTTGTACTACTTCTAACTGTTCCAGCGTGCTTCGAACGATAGACCAAACCAGCTCGCAAACCGGCTGGCTGGCCCAAAGTCAGCAATCCGGTACGGCCTACGGCTCCGGCCAACTGGCGGCCCATAATTATCAAACGCCAGAGCTCACCGCCAACACTCAATATTGGTGGCGGGCTTACGCCATCGATCCGGGTGGCACCAACACTTTCAGCTCGGCCTCTAGCATTTTTAGCTTTACCACCGGAACTGGCGTGGGCGATGATCCATACCAAGGAGGAGTGATTATTGGACAGTAATAAATAATGAACAATGAACAATGAACAATAAGCAATAAACGATAAAACAAAAAGTTCGTAAAATAAAAATGCAAGACCAAAATCAAATAGCACCATTACAAGAACAAAATCAGGCAGGTAACCAGCTGCCGGACTATCGCCATAATTGGATGGCAAATAAGGCCTTGGCTTCGGTGGTTGAGCGCCAAGCAGTACCGCATGATCAACAGCCCGGTAGTTTGGAGTTTATGGACGCCAGTTCAACGTCAGCCAGTACTGCCACGCCGGGTGCTACTTTTTATGCTTCTTCAGCCAGCCCTGAAGCAGCGATTCCGTCAGAGCCAGTAATAACATCCCCCTCATCAAACGGGCTACCACCGCTCAATATCCCACATAAAAGCGGCTTGTTTCATAGTTTAGTTGCTAGACCATTCCGGCTTAGTGCTATTTTTCTGTCGTCGCTGGTCTTAATCGGCGGCGGGTTTTTCTTGGTGTCTAAACTGGGCGATCAAGCTTCCAATGGAACGCTAGGTTCAGTTTCTAGTTCTTCGGAAGAGTCAATCTCAACCCAAGCCAGTAAGATATCCCTTAATCTTGATACCGAGGTCGCCGAAGGCAAAGTGCTAGCAGTCCTAGGCCAGCTAAGTGGTGCGCCAACTACCACTGGCAATCTGCTATCGGTTGATGGCTCTATTCAAGCTAGTTCCACAGTCTTTGCCAGTAATGGCCAGACTTCCTTAAATAACACCGGACTGACTATTAATAATGTAACGGTTTGTACCACGGCCGGTTGTACGCCAACTACCACAACAACAACGGCCGGTGGTGCAACGACAGTAGATCTAACCAACCTCAATGCCTCTAACCTAACTTCCGGGACAGTCGCCGACGCTCGATTGAGCAGTAATGTTTCGCTGCTAGGCAGCACCATAGACTCTTCTGAAATATTTGATGGCTCAATTACCAACGCCGACATTGCCGCCGGAGCGGCCATAGCCTACGCCAAACTTAACTTGGCTGGGGCTGTGACTAATGCCGATTTGGCTGGTTCGATAGCCGACTCCAAACTGCTGACTATCTCTACCGCTGGCAAAGTAGCTGATAGTGCCTTAAGCGCCAACGTTTCTTTGCTTGGTAGTAACATTGATTCTACCGAGATAACTAACGACTCAATTGTTAACGCTGACATTAACACTGCTGCCGCTATTGACTGGACAAAAGTTTCCAAAACCGGCTCAAGCTTAGCCGATCTAGCTACTAAAAGTGCCGGCGATCTAACTTCCGGCACCCTAACTGATA
>MGCU01000012.1 GCA_001790525.1 Candidatus Saccharibacteria bacterium RIFCSPHIGHO2_12_FULL_47_16b | reverse complement strand
GGGGATCGGTTGTGTTGTTTCTGTGGCACTTTCCCTAAGGTTACCCTTGGTTGCCGTTAGCAACTGCCGTGCCCTATGCTGCCCGGACTTTCCTCTCGCCTAGGCGAGCGACTGATCGTCAATCCGACGCCAGATAGGATTATAGCATAAACTTAAGCTATTTTCTAGAGTGTTTGTCTAAGATACGGTTGACCTCGGCGTCGGCCTCTTTGTTTAGGGCTCGGGGGACGTGAGTGAAAGTTATTGCGGCAAAGCCGTCAGACAGGACTTTTACTTTTTGATGTAACGGCTGAAGTTCCTTATTTTTTACTCGGTACTGGCCATTCAACTGCCGAACCACTAGTTCACTGTCTAGAAAAACCTGCAATCTTTTGACGTCAAGCCGGCCGGCGGCTGCTAAACCTTTAATCAAAGCCTGGTATTCGGCTTGATTATTGGTGGCGATGCCAAAATAGAGAGCATCCTTTTTTACAACGCTGTCAGCCAAATTACAGATAATAAAAGCGCCAGCGGCTGGCCCGGGATTGCCCCTGGCACCGCCGTCAACATATAGTTTGGCTTGAGCGAGTTTAGGTTCTTTTTCTTCGCTTGTCATTTTTTCATATACTCGGTTAATTCTGGAAGCCAATTCCCTGTCCTTTTCGGTGACTTTGTCGGCCGAGTGAGTACTCAACCAAATCTCAACTTTATTATAGTCATTCGTCCATTTGGGGTGGTGATCTAAAGTTGCGGCAATCTCGGCAATTGATTGTATGAAGGCAAAGGCCTCATTGAAATCTTTGAACTCGAACTGCCGATACAAGCTTTTGTTTTTCTCTTGCCACATCAATAGACCTATAATAACCTATATCAGCTTTGACGGGGATTGGCGCAGTGGTAGCGCGCACGGCTGGGGGCCGTGAGGTCGCAGGTTCGAACCCTGTATCCCCGACCATTCTCAATCTTAAGCTACAGTTGATAATCGGTTTGCGGTTTGCACTTGGCTAGTGTACGTTAAGGATAAGCATTTTGATATGACGACAACTAAGAAGATTGAATGGGTCTTACGCATTGCCGTAGCCGGCGAATTTCTTGGTCATAGTGTTTTTGCCCTCCAAGGCAAAAAGCAATGGGTAGAATGGTTCTCTAACTTTGGTGTAACAAATACCGATTTAGCAACCCAGCTGCTATTTGTAGTTGGTTTGGTTGATCTAACCGTAGCTTTAGTCGTCCTGCTGAGGCCGGTCCGAATCGTTTTGCTGTGGGCTGTTTTCTGGGGATTCTGGACTGCCCTTTTGCGACCAATTGTTGGCGAGCCGATCTGGGACTTTGTCGAACGCTCGGCTAACTGGGGTGCGCCCTTGGCACTGTTACTGCTGCTTGGCTGGCCCAAAAAATGGCGAGACTGGCTCCGCTAACTAACGGTTAGTAAAAACTCAAAAAATAAAGTGGTCGGTGACGGCACTCAATTTACTCTGCGGTTGCAAAGTGGGTGCCCGCACCTTCCCGCCACGGCGGGACAAGTATATGAGGCTCCCTCATGTATTTTATTCAGAAAATTTATTGTGTCGTCTCCGACCAATTTCATTATACGCCAGTAGTTAAACTCTAAACATTGAGTTCGAACTTCTAAAAATGTACGTGCTCCGTTAGGTTTACAAGGACCGTCCTTGAAATATATCTGTTTTACTCCCCTGTTATTACAAGGACGGTCCTTGTAAACCAGAAGCTAGGTTAATGAGCAGGATAGACTTCGAATTTAGGATTTAGAGTATGAGGCCGGGCGCCAACAGCTCAACTAGTTTAAGCATTAGGTGTCCGATGGGCGCACCGAATGAATAAAACAGGAAGACGAACAAAACTAAGCTCATTAATCCCATCCGTTCGATGGATTCCATAAAATTTTGTAATGGGCGAGGTGCAAAGGCGTATAGCAGACGGGAGCCATCAAGCGGCGGCCATGGAATGCTATTAAAGACAAACAAGCCGATATTAAGCAGAATAGTTATCTTAAAGATGTCGTAGCCAATCGTGCCGACCGACGGTTCAACCAAATTAAATATTAATGCCGCAACGGCGGCGATCGCCAGATTGGTTAACGGCCCAATCATGCCTACGATTGCCCCGCCATACTCGCCATGCCTTAGACGATTAAAGTTCACTTGCACCGGCTTGGCCGCGCCAAACAGAAATGGGCTGCCGGAAATTAGCAGAAATAACGGCAGGGCTACGGTCAGAAATGGATCAATGTGCGGCAGCGGATTAAGCGTTATGCGACCCATTTGATAGGCCGTATCATCACCGAGTTTATAGGCTGTGTAGGCGTGCATCATTTCGTGCAACGACATCGATATCAGTAAGACCGGCAGCAAAACAAAAATCGCCAGGCCCAAATCGCTCATCCCGATTAGACCTCAGCCTGTAATTTTAATGCTAGTTTTAAGCCCGGAAGTTTTTCAAGCTGCCATCGCCAAATAATATATTTTAGCTCGGGGTGAGGTCTAACGGGATGTACCCCGTTAGAAGTCTGACTCGACAGCTGCGAGTCAGAAGATGTCTTTGACATGCTACTTCTAATCGGGGTCATTAGAATCAGTATACACAAAGACAGTAGACAGTAGACAGCTTTTAAAGTAGAATTAACCCCTATGCAAAGGTTGGATTTTGATAAAAAAGGCAAGCAGCACGGTCATAACGTCAGCTTTTCGCAGCGGCATACCAAGCGGGTTTGGAAGCCTAATCTGCAAGTTAAAACTTTGACCGTTGACGGCAAAAAAGTCCGCGTCAAAATTAGCACTCAAGCGCTGCGCTCGCTCAAGAAAAAAGGCCTACTTTAAATTTATTTAAGCTGGCCGTTTGGACTATAGTAAATTTCTACAATCCTTAGTAAAGCTGGGCTTCTCGCCCTACTTGGTCTGCTCGGCCCTTCGATTCGAACTGAGCCCGGAATTCGACAAAATCCAGTCAAACCAGCTTCAGCCAAAGCACTTTGCACCCTCGTTATTACCGTAGAGTTACCGTCATAAAATACATGTGTTTCTCCTGGTTTTTTTATGGCTCTAAAACCTGGACGGGCGGTATCCAAGGCTGTATGAACTCTTTCCCTAAGACTTTCGTCCACTACCCTCTCTCCATTAACTTCAGTTTAATCGTTGATGTGGAAGTAGTACAGTACAAAAGCGATTTTTTACAACAATATTTTTATTATTGACGCTTTAGAACGATGAGTTGGGTGGTGTCGGTAAGTTCGACGGCTTTGGGTTTATATTTGTCAAAGTTTGCAACCGGTTCCATGGCTAGAGCCTTTAAGGCTTCGATCAGTTCAACTTGCGGTACTTCGTATTTTAAGCCCTTATCGGCATAGTGGGTTGGGATTATAACTCTTGGCTCAATTTGTTTAATGACTTTTAGAGCACCGAGCCCATCGAGGGTGTAGCCGTTATTACCAACCGGCACAATCGCGATATCAACGTGGCCAATTTGCTCCACTTGATCGTCGGACAGTTCTGGATAAATATGCCCAAGAATGGCGACCTTAAGGTCATCAGCGCCAATGCTGTAGATAACCGCGGTTTGCTGGTCTTCACTGTCCATGTGGGCTCTGACGGCTATGCCGTGGATAACTACGCCAGCAATTTCGTATTCGCCGGCGGTTTCGGCCGAGAAGCGGCTGTTGTGCTCGGCAATCAGCTTTGGATTAGTTCTTAAAGCAATGTCGCTATCCTTGGTAATTGTTTTTTGGCCGAGCTCCTTAAGATTATCGTCAACCACAATTGTGGCCTTTTTGGTGACTATTTTTAGGCAATTGCCGCCGTAAAAAGACAGTTCCACTAAAACGCTCCCTTCGGTCGCTCAAAAATCAAAAAACAAACATCAAAAATCAAACCTTTGAACTTTGAGGTTTGAAGTTTATCTGATGTTTGAAATTTGAAGTTTGAAGTTTGCATTTTATATGTCTAGCTCTGGGCTGCTGATGATTATTTGTTTCTTGGCTTCCAAAACCTTGCTAATGAATCGGTCATTGATCTGGAGTCGGTATTTGTAATCGGCTGGGGTCATGATAGCGTAGCGGATTTCCTTGTTCTCGGTTTGCTCCAGCTCCTCAACAAACTTTGCCATTTTGGAAGAATTAACATCACCAACTATTAATAAATCAATGTCGGCCGTTTCGTCACGCGTAAATTGTCCGGTCAGTAAAGCCAGATCAACGTGGCCACATGTCCGTAGACCCTTGGCCAAAGGATGTTCCGGCGGAACATCGGCTACTGGCTGGGCCGGAGCTGGAGCCGCCTTTTCTTTTGGCAGGCTTTTGCTATCAGCCTTGGCTTTAACAGCAGCTGTTTGCGGCAGGCCGCCAAAAATCATACCTAACGGCGTATAATACTCGTACTTTTGATTAACCTCATAATAAAGTCGGTTGTTGTTGGCATCGGAGCCGATGATGCCAATGCTTAATAAGTTAGCCAGTTCCCGCCGGACCGAATTAATTTGCTCATCAATTTTACGAGTAATTTCCCGCACATAAAAAGAGCGATTGGGGTTAGCAAAAAACAGCTGCAGTAGCTTGACGCGGGTTTTGGAACCAAATAGTTGCTCAATCACGGAAGTCTCCCTCAAAAACTGTCTTTATTGTAGCAGAATTTTGTGTTCAGCGCGGGCGGGATCTGGCGATATTGGCTGCGGCTAGCTCCAGGTCGTCGTTGAGAGGAGTCAACTGTTGTTTATGGCCGGTTCTTCGCTCAATCGCTCGCCTGATAAGTTCGTCGGCAAAGTGCGGATTTTTGCTCAATATTGGCCCATGCAAATAGGAGCCGAACACATTTTGCACCGTGGCACCTTCTTTTTTGTCTAGTCCATTATTGCCTTGGCCATTTGGGCATTGGCCAAGCGGCTGCAAATCCTTGCTAAGTTCGGTCAAGCCGCTATGGTTCTCGTAGCCCACCAGCTCGCCAAATGGGGTTTGACTAATTATGTTACCAATTAAACGTTTATTGCTACCGCGGGTAATTAGATCAAAAACGCTTATGCCTGGCAGCTTTTGACCGTTTTGAGTTAAGAAATAATGGCCAAAAAGCTGGTACATACCGCAGATCATTAGCATAGTCGCACCGTCGTTAGCTATGGCCTTAAGTTCGGTTTTGCGCTTGGCTAAATCCTCAATAATCAAAGCTTGGCCGGAATCCTGACCGCCGCCGCCAAGAATAATGTCGGTTTCTTTTGGCAATTCATCACCTAGACCAACCAGATGAATAACCGGTTCGTAGCCGCGCCATTTTAGCCTTTGAGCCAGCACTAGCCGGTTGCCAGTATCGCCATAAATGTTCATTTCTTTGGGATATAAATGGACTATATGAACCTTCATGTCGTACCTCCATAGAAGGTCCTATTTTCCACTTTCCATTTGCCATTAGCCAAATTATTTACCATTAACCATTTATGAGATGGTTTGGTAAATGATAGATGATACTTAATTGGTAAATGTGAATTGGGAAATGACAAATGCTCGCTCATACCTTCTCCACTCTGGTTAGGCGGCCGATGGTCTTGCGAGTAGCCAGCATAGCGGTGTAGGTGGCAAAAATAATGGCGGTTTGACCACTGGCGGTTGTCTTGGCCAGCTGCTGGACCAGCTTTTTTAAGTCTGCTTCGACGGCTTGAACCTTAATGTCGTCATACTTTAGCCGATTGGCCATATCGTAACCGCGGATACCGCTAGTGATTATTGGCAGATTAGACAACGGCACAAAGTCGATATCCCAAAGCCAGGAAACGTCTCGGCCGTCGGCATGGTTATCATTAATGACAATGCCGACGGCTTGGGGTTTATGAATATCGAGTACCTGCAGGGCTTGGCGGAAACTGGCCGGGTTTTTAATTAGCTGCAGGATTAAAGTTCGACCGTCAATCTCAATCAACTCACCGCGGCCAAAGGCCGGTTTGATGGCAGCCAGAGCATTTGACCAATCTTTAATTAGAACTTTGGGATAAAGCGCGCTAACCGTAGCTATGGCCGCGGCGCCATTCAAGGCGTTGTGCTGGCCGTCAAGCAGCAGTTTTAAGCTGTAATTTTTGGAGTTGATTTGATATTCGGCGGTATTTTCACCGACTGAATTTAATTGAACCTGGCGGCGGTGCTTAGCCAGTTCCTGTCGGAATGCGCCGTAAAACTGCTCGTCATTAGGAAATTGCGGCTGCAGCAGGTCGCTGATACCAAAGTAAACTAGTTTGGCGTCGCCGGAAACAGTCATTTTGTTGAGTCGTAAGTCATCGTCATTGACTACCACCACCTCGCTTGTACGATCGGCCACTTTTTGCAACAGCGCGGCAGTGGTATCAATTTCGCCAAAACGATCTAGCTGATCTCTAGTAACGTTCAAAAGTACGGCAGCCCGCGGCCGGTGTAATTTAACAAATCGGGCGGCGTAGGCCTCATCCTGTTCATAGACGGCCACATCATAGGCAAGCCGGCCGGATGGGCTGGCGGCCTGAACAATAGTTGAGAAGACGCCCCGCACAAAATTGCCGCCAGTCCGATTAGTTAATACTCGCTTACCACGGGCGGCCAGTAGTTCGGTAATTATCTTAGTTGTGGTAGTTTTGCCGTTGGTACCGCTAACGATAATTACTCCCTCGGGCAGCTGCTTAAGCATAGAGTCTAGGAACCTAGGGTAAATTCTCTCGATTATCAAGCCTGGAAGGGCGGCGCCGTGATGACCACTAAGACGCAGTAACCGACTTAGAGCTTTACCAAACCAAATGAAAATAATATTTAACACCTATCTAATTCTAGTACATCCACACCGTACTGTCCTGCCAACCGGCGGAGCCGGTTGCACCGCCAGTGCTTCTAGCGGTCTAACTGCGTTGCCGGCTGCGCTACTCCTTCACTGTATCTCTATATACAGCTCAGTCCGTTCCTCGCCGGCGCCTTGTTTTACCGCTAGCTGTGAATGTCCTAGATAGTTTCAAAGAAGCTAAAAGCCTCCTCGACCGAGTTGAACCATTTGATATACGGGTTGCGTTTAAACCAAGTCCGTTGCCGGCGGGCGTATTGCCATTCGGCAGCCGTGATAGCTTCTAGTGCCGCTGTTTTTGATATTTTTTGATCTAGGTAGTTCAAGGCCGTCAGGTACGGAATGCCAGCCGTCCTAATAAGCGTCGCTCGGCCGTATTTATCAACCAGCTCTTGTGTTTCTGCCACAACCGTATCGAAGTTTTGCAAGGCCCGGCCTTGCAAACGGTGTTTGATAACATTGGCTGGCGGCATTAGCCCGATAATGACAGTTCTATCCTTTGGCTCTCTTGCCCTACTCCCGATTTGGCCGGCTGTTTCAATCGTTCTAACCAAATGTCGACGGTTACGCAGATTTTCCGGCATTGAGTAGCTCTTCTCTGTTATAAGCGCTTGTAATTGCTCAACGCTAAGTTTTTCCAGTTTTTGCCTCAATTTGGCATCAGCCTTTGGCCTAAATTTAAAATCAAAGATTACGCAATCAACGTACAAGCCGGTTCCGCCGACCAAAATTGGCAGCTTGCCTCTGCTTTGAATCTGTTTAATTTTAGCCTTGGCGTATTTTTGAAACTCGGCCGCGCTGAAAAGGTCACCTGGCCCTACCAAATCAAAACCCCAGTGAGGTATTGATTTTCGTTCAGCTTTTGTGGGCTTAGCCGTGCCGACGTCCATTCCTTTGTAGATAGTCCGTGAATCAGCCGCAATAATTTCGCCGTTAAACTGCTTAGCGAGCTTTATCGCCAGTTCGGTTTTACCTGTGGCCGTCGGACCTACAATGGCAACGAGTTTTGGCCGGGTGCTTCTGGTTGCCATATTAACCTTTCAATATCCACTTTATAATCAGCCGACACTTCGGCTTCACCAGCTAGGGCTTTTTTATGGCCTTCCAAGCCGCCGGGATAGCCGCTGGCCAGACCGCCGTTTTTATTAACGACTCTTTGCCAAGGCAGATTATCGGGGCCGCGGTGCGCCAGCTGGCCAACTTCCCAAGCCGCCCATGGCGCACCGGCCTGCGCCGCAATTTGACCATAAGTCATAAACCGGCCTCTTGGGATTTGGGCTACCAGCTCGTAAACTCGCTTCTTAAAATCCCTGTCAACCCTTTGCATTTCACCCGCCTAAACTTTTCATTGCTTTATGGGTCGCTGCAGGTTAAATCGTGTCTTCATCGTAATCCTTAAGCCTCTTTTTTTTGAATATCGCTACATTTCATAATGAAAAGTTTTGGTGGGTAAAATACTCCAATACCTCCTGCCAGTTCTTAACTCTGGTGACCTTTGGCGGTAATTTCTCTAGTTTATTCCAAGAATAATCGCCAAACAAAAGTGCTTCAATACCGGCCTCGGCCGCCGCCAAGCAGTGCTTGGCTTGATCGTCTATTAGATAATCGGCGCCAATTTCGTTCGCTACATCGGTTTTGGTGAATTTTATTTTCTCATGACTGCGTTTACTCCAATCATCCCAGATGCCAGCATGGTGAATTTGAGAAAATATCCCTTTAAAGTGCTTGTCCAACCATGCCCTAGTGTCTTTATTGATCAATCGGACTCTCGAGGTCAGTACAACTAAGTTATAGTCTTTCCCAAGCCGGCGTAAAACCGGCAAAGCCTCAATAAAGGGCCTATACTTTTTGACAATTCCCGATTTTAAAAACTCTAAAGCCCGCTTTCTTTCTTCATCGTGTTCAACTTGCCAAACTTTGGCCCAGTGTTCATCAAAGTCGTCAACTGTAAGATTGGTGTTCCAGCGTTTATTGGTGAAATTAATAAATGCCTCGGCGTTGGCCGCCAGCACGTCGTCCAAATCCACAGCAATGGTTTGCTTACTTCCGGGCTTCGGCATCCTCGGCGACTTTTTCAAGGAAGGCATCTAAATTCATCGTTTCCGGCTCCAGCTTGGGCAGATCAGCTCGCAGCCTCGGCGTAACTTTACCGCTTTGGAGTTCCTTGTCGCCAATTACAATGACGTATGGCACCTTCATATGCTCGGCTTGTAAGATTTTTTTAGATACGGTTTCGTTGCTATCATCCAGCCAGACTCTAAGGCCTAGAGATTTAGCTTTTTCTACAACATTTTCGGCCAGTTTTAAGATAGATTTTTCGTCATTTAGGGTCGCAATCCGGACTTGCTCCGGGCATAGCCAAACCGGCAAATGACCGCTGGTGTGTTCAAGATAAACGCTCAAAAAGCGCTCGACTGAACCAAGTAAAGCCTTATGAATAAGCACGACTGGTTTTTCCTTGCCGTCCGAGTCTATGTAAGTCAGGCCAAAACGTTCGGGCATAAAGAAATCCAATTGCTCGGTGGCGCATTGCCATTCGCGGCCTAGTGAGTCGGTCACCATAATGTCAATTTTTGGTCCATAAAAGGCGGCATCGCCTTCAGCCACGTCGTATTTAAGATTAAGCTTTTTAGCAACTTTGACCAAAATAGCTTGGGCTTGTTTCCAATGCTCGGCATCACCAAGGTAAACATCAGAGTTGTCTCTAAAAGAGAGTCGTGCCCGGAATTCCATATTAAAGACTTTATACATCTCTTCAATCATCTTTAGAATGGTAGTAAATTCAGCCTCGATTTGTTCAAGAGAGCAGAAAATGTGAGCATCATCAATTGAGATAGCCCGAACGCGGGCTAGGCCGGCCAGTTCACCCTTCTTCTCGTCACGGTATTGGACAGTTGATTCCATATAACGGATCGGCAGTTCGCGATAACTTCTTGGTCGGCTGGCGTAAATCTGGATGTGATGCGGGCAATTCATCGGTTTAAGCACCAGTTTGTCGGTAGTTTCCTGGCTTTTAACTAGAAATAGCTCTTCGCCAAATTTTTCCCAGTGGCCGGAGCGTTTGTAGAGCTCTTCTTTAGTTATGTGTGGTATAAAGACTTTTTCAAAGCCGTTTTTAAGCTGTAATTCTTCAGAAAAGCTCAACAGTTGGTCGCGTATCACTGTACCGCGCGGTGTAAACAGGGGTAAACCGGCGCCAATTAAATCGGAAAAAACAAATAAATCCAGCTCTTTACCAAGCCGACGATGGTCGTTTTCGCCTAATTTGTCTGTCTCATCCATTGATTTACATGATAACAGCTTAAAAAACAAAGAACAAAGAGCAATAGGCAGTCAATAAAGGAATGGTAAATGTCTTACGAAAATAAAAAATTGAGCGGTCTCGCAAACCCGCTCAATTTTTTTGGATGCGTTTCAACACATCGCAAAACTCAACCTGGAGCCTAGTATATTCAAGCTGGCCTTAAAATACTAGTACTTTTTTGTTAGTTTATCCACAATTGTGGATTACCCAATTTTATATCACAAATGATACATGTCAATACCGGACTCATTTGGTCTATACCAAATAGGGTATAGGCTATAATGTTTTAGGGCGAAAACAATTTTGCAAGATCGTGCTTTAGCAAATTCTTGTAAAATTGAGAGGAGGAAGCGAGCCAAGGCTGAAAGTAAGCAAGCTTTACGCGCTTATGGAAGCCGATGCCTCGATTCCGACGAGGACGGTTGGCGCAGTGGCTAGCGCACCTCTTTGACGTAGAGGGGGTCACAAGTTCGAATCTTGTACCGTCCACCATTTTTTATTTTCAGAGGTTCGAGTCCCTTCACACCCACCAAATATTTACGAAGGGAGATGTAAGCACGAGTACTATGCTTTTGGGCAATTCCCTGCTATCAAGTTTTATAATTAACATGTAATTGACTTATTAACCTATTTATGATAGTATTATACCTGTTAACCAAAAACAAAAATGAGTCCAGAAAGAATTGCTTTAACCGAAGAGCCAGACATTACCCCGCGCGATGATATCGAAATCATCGGTCATCGCGGGGTCATGGGTGAAATGCCGCAGAATACTTTGCCTTCGTTCAGGAAAGCCATCGAAGCTGGCGTTCCAGCGATTGAGCTCGACGTCGAGCTGGCTAAAACTGGCGAAGTAGTGATTTTTCATGATGACGAAGTTGATAAAGTCACTGAAGGCCGGGAGCACGGCTCTGTCAATAGTTTCACTTTTGATGAGCTGAGGGCTATGAATGTAAATGATGGGTTTGAAGACGGAAACACCTACCAAATTCCTACCTTAAGCGAAGTGCTTGATGTGGTAGATGAATATGCAACTGAAGGAAAAGCCAGAACTAAAGTCAATATTGAATTAAAAGGCGCTAACACAGCCGCCCCGGTTAGTGAAATCGTAAGAACCTATTTGGAAAAAGGCTGGAAGCCGTCAGATTTTGTTGTTTCTTCATTTCGGCATGACGAATTAGCTAAGTTCAAAGAGATATTCCCGGATATAGATATCGCCGTATTGATTGACGATAAGCAATGGCAACAACTAGGCAGTGCCGAAGCGGCAGTTGATCTGGCAACAAGTATGAAGGCAGTAGCCGTCAATCCCGGAATTGCTTTTGTTAGCCAAGAGCTAGTCGACAAGGCCCACGCCGCCGGTCTAAAAGTAAATGTCTGGACGGTCAATACGCCCGAAGAACTTCAATACTTAAAAGACCTTTCGGCTGACGGCGCCTTCGTAAATCGACTGGGGCTGCATAGAACGTCAGAGCTTGAAAAACCTCAAGAAATGTTAACCACGCTCGAGGTGCTCAAACAGCGAAAAGAAAGCGGTTATGTCCGTGGCAGCCGCAGTGACGGCAAGTGTGTAGCAATAGCTCTGGGTCCCGGTGGCTGGGCGGGGGAAGTCAGTATAGGTGAGTATTTGGAATTAGAGAGGGCGGGCCTAGCTGATTATGCGGATTTGATTATTGGTAGTTCAGTAGGCGGCCTTATAGCTACATATATGGCCAGCAAACAGTTTAGAGACGGCTTGGATGTTTTTCTCAAGTTTATGCCAGAGCACGGCCGAATCCCGAAGATGGAAAGCCTTATGGACGCCGTTTTTAAAGAATATCCGATACAGTTTGATAAACTCCCCAAGGATCTGCCGATTGTCATTGCGCTTACGGATTTGGATAAATTCGGTACCAGGCTTGTGCGCAGCGATGAAGTTGACCCGGTAGAATTCGAGGAATTGACGATCAGAGCTTGCCATCAAGCTTATGTCGGCGGTAAGCCTCCCGTACTTAAGGGTGAAGTTATGAAAGGCACCAGGGTGTCGGATTCGGCCTTGTCTTTGCCGAATACTCCGCGGCTAGCCGAATTGATAAGTGACCAGTATCCGGACCTGCGGATTACGCATCTGCTGAGCTTAGAGAATATCCGTCAAGCCAAAAATACGCCGGTTAACCGTGTAATGGCAGGGGCGATGAACCGACCCTTAGATGCCTACATCAGACACTATGACCCAGCCGCTGATCCTGAAGATGTATTTATTGCCAGTCTAAGCGGCGGTCAGTTCTCTGATATAAGAGCCTATAAAAAAGAGTTTGAAGGTTCTTCAATCGGTGACGTCTTCACTACAAAAAGCGACAAAGGCCATGAGATTGTGGTTGAGAGGGTGTATCCGGCTGACCTGGAAAACTTACCCGGTCTCTTCATGCTGAACGTAAAAGAAAAGGGCAAGCGTAAACTACGGATCGGCTACGACGCTGGTCGGATAGCAATGCTCGAGAGAACCAGCCCTGGTCTTGATTTAACTACACCATCGCGCCGTAGGTAGATTATCTCGAACAAAAAGCCGCTTAAACAATAGTCTGTTTACTTTTTTGCCATTCCCTGTTATAGTATTTCCCTTTAGAGATGAGTAGTACTAAGTATAGAGATAGCCAGTTTGTCCAGTTGGAGCAAGACGTCCATGCTGCGCTTACCCCTTGGATAAGCAGTTATAAGGATAGATCGGGTGGTGAGTTTACTGATATCGGCTATGATCCGAACGCCTACCCCGAACAGCGTCTGGATGTAGCATATAGCCCAGCAAAACAATACCCGCGCTTTATACCAGGGCGGTTAATGTTAAAGGGGCTGGAAAAGGCCCTACTGCGCCATGTTGGCTCTAAGGCACAGCTGAACTCTTTAGTTAAAAGCTTCCGCCAGACGCCAGCTTCAGCGGGTAGCCAAACATCAATTGCCGGAGCAGCAGCCAAACGCCTTGATAATGGCGAAGCGATTGGTGTGTTGGTAGACCACACCGAACAAGGAGATTTGCGCGATGTAGGTCTAGTTATGGGTATTTTGATCCTCGCCATGGCTAATAATAATTACCGTCAGCGAGCTGCTTTTCTAGTGGGGCTGAATATGAGCCGTCAGGCTTATAGAGGCAGAACTGTTGCTCAGGAACTTACTAAAGCCGCAGGCATTATCTGGGTCATGCAGGACTCAGAAAATAGAAGAGCCCTAGACATACCTAAAGAAGGAGTTGAGACAGTTAACCGCGGTGCCTTTCGAGCCTTAATGGAACTCCGTAAACAAGGTTTAATGCTGGGCATAGTGCCCAGTGGTACGGCCATGAAGTTAGTAAAGACTGAAGCTGGCGAACAGTTAGTACGTCCGGAAATAGCCGAGGGTACTATGAATATCATGTCCGGACTAGATGCTCTGCTACCTGTTGGTATGCATCAAGGCCGTATCCGCACTGGTCCGTTATACGCTATTGAAGCCAAAGGTTTGTCGAAACGAGACCGGCGGCTGTATGGCTTGGGGGTTGCAGAAATGGCACTTCATAGCTTGGCTGAACATAACGCCAGTCTTGCAAATTTACCTGTCAACTACCGAGATTCCCATTGTCGTTCAATAACCGTTAACCCTTAAGCTTGCATTAGGGAGAAGGCGGACATAAAATCACAAGACATGACAGAGGTTAACAAAGCCCCATTGTTAGTTGTGGCAGGTGTTCATAATGAGATGTCGCTTGGCTGGTCGGCAGGCCGAGCCTGGTTGGATCGTGACACCAATAATCAATTATTAGTAACCGTTAGAAGTGGCCAAGCACGCGAGTTTGCTGAAGCTCAGAGCGAGCAACATCCAGATAGAATAAACATAGCTTCTATAGACTGGGGAGAAGAGAGTGCAGCCGATAGTCTACGCGCGGCAATTCAATCTAGCGTAGGAAGCGACCTGGCGGTCAGCGGCGTGGTACATGCCATAGCCTCTGTACCAAAGGAAAATTTCGCTCTTCCGGCTCATGAGATACCGGTAAGTGCCTACCTTGAATCTTTTCATTTAACCGCATTATCGCTGGTTGAGGTGGTTCGTGGAGCGAAAGATAACATGAGATCTTCCGGTGGTGTCGTAACTTTCAATTTCGGTCAGCACAGACGTATCCAAACAGAATACGGCCCAGCTCTTTCAGTTGCTAAGAATGCACTATCGGATATTGTGGCTCACATGGCAGGCTCACTCGGACATGTCGAACCGCCGGCAAGGGTAGCAAGGGTAGCTGAGATAGTCACCGGTTTCATACCAACAAACGCGGCTAAGTGGGTAGTTTTAGGTATGAATAGAAAAAGAGGAAGCGGCAATAGGGTACCTATAGAAGCCTTTGGGGAAGGTTTTTCTGAAAGTTCGGCTTTATCAACAGCGGATCCGGATGAACAAAGAAAGAATGCTGGCCTAGTTGCGATTGAGTTTATAGATGGTACTCAGTGGAGTCAGACGACAGGCCAGCGATTTGAAGTCGATGCCGGATGGTCTCTGCTCGGCAGAAATATTGCTCCCGATCGCCCAAGAAGTATCGTTGATAAAATGATAGACGGCTAAAAATGGCAGAGCGTAAAAGACGAGCAGTTATAACCGGAGTAGGAACAATTAATGGCGTTGGACGAACCGCTAGGGAAACCTGGGACGGTTTTTTAAAGGGCGAGATTGGTTATAATAATCATCGTGAGTGGATGGAGGAAGAGCTTAGTGCTCAAGCCCTTAATGACAGATTCTTTCAAGAATGGTTAATTAAATTAGTCGCTAAACATCAGCCAGAACGATTAAAAGAGTTTGAAGATAGCAGATTTGGTTTTCAAATGCTTAATACCCACCTGGCCGGGAGAGTGATTGGTTATAACGGGCGTCAAGACCCTGATTACCCCTTTGCGGAGCTAATCCCTGAAAGGGTATATCTTAGGGAGGTCGGTAGAGCTGGCGAGCTTTTAAACAGAGCTACCGCGGAGGCTTTAACCCAGTCAGGCGTAGTAGATGAAAACCTGCAGCCAATCGGCATTGATAGGACTCGCTTCGGTTTTGTGATAGGCAGCGGTCTGGGCGGCGCTGCACTCTTAGGCAAGATTCAAAGAGGACTAGATATGAACATACGACCCGGCGCCGGAGATATGTATAAGGGCCAGCCCGATAACCCAACCGTAGTTGCCAAACGTCTGTACCGAGCTGAAGGACCGCTAATTTCCTTAACTCAAGCCTGTGCCAGCGGTGGAGTAGCACCAGCTGTAGCAGCAATGCTGATAGAGAGAGGTATGGCCGACGTACTGGTCGCCGGCGGCACAGAAGCGCTTAATGCCCAAACAATTGCTCTATTTGAAGCCACCAGAGCAGCTAACACTAGCGACAATCCAAAAAACGCTTCAAGGCCTTATGACGTGACTGCCGAGGGTGCTATTTTGGCTGAGGCAGCTGGAGTATTGGTCATTGAAGATGAAGACCATGCCTTAAGGCGTGGTGCCCAAATACTAGCTTTCATAGGAGGTATTGGTATAGCCGGAGGCGGTGCACAAGGTGCTACTGAAATGGATCCCAACGGCGTAACCAGAGTCATGGCAGCAGCTTTAGAAGACGGTGGGATTACTCCAGAGGATAGATTCAGTAATAATCCTCACGCAACCAGCACGTCTCTAGGAGATAGAAGCGAAAGACAAGGAATATTGAATTTAGTGAATGGTAGCCAGTACCAGCCTGAGCAGCTTGAATGGATCTGGCCAACTAAGGGCTTCACCGGCCATTCGGTTGGTGCGGCAGGAGGTGTAGAGGCTGTAGCCAGTGTTATGGCAATTCAAGAAGGTGAAGTTCCAGCTGCCTCGACAACTAGCAAAGTACTTGAGGGCCTTGAAGAACTCGTACCCAAAACTACAAGAAAGCTTGAGTCGGGCAGAGTTTTAAGCACTAATATGGGCTTCGGCGATCAAGACGTAGCTGTTCTTTATGAAGCCTACGAGGTGGCAGCTTGATTGTTATTCCTCGCCCTGTCCACCTTCGTCTACAAACCTAGCTACGTCTTGATCCTCTTCAACCGGTCTGGCTTCGATGCCAGCCTGGTTTAAAATGACTCCACCCTTACTTATATGTCTCGGTTCATCGGACTCAAAATCACTGCTGGGGTCATTGTGTTTTCTGAAAATTTTTAAGCCCGCAGGGTCGAAGTTTTTAAATGGATCAAATCTTCCAAAGCCCATACTGCTCTCCTTTTTCAAAAATTAAGACTTCTATTTTAACATGAGCATTTTCAGCGATAGCTCTCGCAGAGCCGAGCCAGATAGCGAAGATTATGAATTGAGGCCAATCTGCCGGCTAGAGGGTCGCCGACTTTGAATAAATGGCGTAAAAAAGCGCGGCTGTAGCCGGTTTGGCAAGTGCTGCAATCGCACCTGCCCCGTGGAATTCCGCCTTTGGCGGACGAGTCTGATTGATC
>MGCU01000011.1 GCA_001790525.1 Candidatus Saccharibacteria bacterium RIFCSPHIGHO2_12_FULL_47_16b | reverse complement strand
ACTCCTGATTTAGGAGCTTCTGGTGGTCTTAAGATACCATCAATCAGCGGTGGGGGTGGCGGTGGAGCTTGAGGTTCTGGTGGACTGGTTGGTATTTGAGACCCCGACGGCCCTACCTGTCCGGTAGACAGGCGCGGTTCGTGATGCAATGGACGTTTGGCTAACATCGGATCCGGCATTGTCGGGTGGTGACCAACGATTACCGGACGTGATGTCGGCTGAGGCTGGACTTTGCCCGGCTCATTAATATCAAATGCACCTTTCCCTTTTCGTCTTCTTTTAGCGCTCATTTTCTACCTCTGCGTGACGTCTCTGCCACTTTCTAGCCGATTCAACTATACCGCTAAAGCTTTCGTAATTTAAGCTGGCGCCGCCGACTAAAAAGCCATCAACGCCGGGAATTTCCAAGTAACCGCTGACAATATCCGGCGTGACACTACCGCCGTACAAGACTCTGATCTTTTGAGCCGGTCTGGTGCCAAAAACATCTCTTATATAGTTACGGATGTAAGCGACTGCCTCGGCTGCTTTATCTGGCGGCGCAATATCGCCTGTGCCGATAGCCCAGACTGGTTCATAAGCAATAACCGATTGGCCGACTTCCTTGGCTGTTAAATTAGCTAGGCCGCTCATCAACTGGTCGTGTAAAACTTGTTTGGTTTCACCGTCTTGACGTTCAGTTTTGGTTTCGCCAACGCACAGTATCGGGATGATATCGTTACGGACAGCCGCCGATACTTTGTCGCGGATAGTCGGCAGATCCTCATTGAATATGTGTCGCCGTTCGCTATGGCCGATAATGCAGTAATGAATAAGGTCGCGCAACATGGTAAAGCTAACCTCGCCGGTAAAGGCGCCCTCATCACGGTGATAGGCATTTTGGGCGGCCAGGCGGAATTTGCGCCGGTCTATCTGCAGGCTTAAGGGCTGGAGTGTTAGCATGGTCGGAGCTAGCACTATTTCAATATCGCGGTGGATTTTGATGCGCTCGGCCAGTCGATGAACTAGCAGACTTGCCTCGCTGGTATTGAGGTTCATTTTCCAATTTCCGATGATTAGGATTTTTCTCATTCCACCCTGATAAACTTCTTAAATTCATTGTACACGAAAAGTCGCTCGTCCATTAGTTCAGAAGAATGTTACGCGCCGGGTCACCTGCCGCCCGCAGGTCAGGCGACTCGGGCTGCACTTCGCCTGATTCTTCTTCGCTAAAGGACTCGCTCCTGCCTGGCCTTGAGGCTTTCGATGCCAGGGAGTTTTTTGCCAGACATTAGTTCCAGACTGGCGCTGCCGCCGGTTGAAACAAAGCTGAATTCTTCGGCTAAACCTTCGCTCTCAATGTAAGCAGTTGTATCGCCGCCGCCGACTAAACTAAAGGGCTTACTTTTGGGGCTGCCATTGCCGCCAATCATGGCTTCGGCTATTAGGCGGCTGGCGTGGGCAAACGGCGGTGCCGCTCCAGCCAGACCCTTTACTTCGGCCATACCGGCTGTACCGCTCCAAACCACAGTCCGAGAGACTTCTATAACACCAACTATCTCTGACGCGCTCATTGGGCCGATATCTAAAATCAGTTCATCGGCCGCCACAGTATGGCTGTGGGCTGGCGGTGTTCTGGGATAGGCTTCAACATCGGCTAATACCGCTGTTTGCAGCTCGACAATTCTGGTCGGCTTACGACCATCCGTCGAAGTGCTAACCACACCATCAACAGGGATTAAAAGTTTAAATGGCCGTTTTCTGGCTTGCTTTTCGGCTAGTTCAATAATCTCCTCGGCCAAATCGATTTTGTCAGCCTCAATCACGCTCTTGCCAATCCTAATGTCTTTAGCCACCAAAAAATTATTGGCAAGAGCGCCAACCACGGCAACACAATCAGCTAGTTCGATAAACCGCTTCAGTACGCCAATTTTCTCATCTATTTTGACGCCACCAATGATGGCGGTTAATAGTCGGGCCGGATTTTGTATTACATCTTCGATAGTCTCAACCTCTTTTTCCAGTAAAAGTCCGCCAAAAGATGGCATTAGATTAGTTATCGCCTCGGTGCTGGCATGGGCACGGTGGACCACACCAAAGCCGTCCTGGACAAAAATCTCCGCGGCGCTAGCTTCAACCAATGCTTCAGCAAAATTATGGTCATTATTTTCCTCGCCGGCGTGGAAGCGCAGATTTTCCAAAAGCGCGATTGAACCAGGCTTTAGTTCGGCAATGGCTTTGCGAGTATGCTCACCAACACAGTCAGCAATAAAATGAATTTCTTTATCCAAAAGCCTAGCCAGTTCTTTGCCAACTGGCCTAAGCGAAAGTTCGTTATCCGGCTGGCCGGCTGGCCGGCCAAGATGAGAGATAATTATCAAAAGGGCCGGCTTTTGCTTGAGGATATATTCAATGGTTGGTAGGGTTTGGCGCAAACGGAAGTCGCCGACAACTACGCCATCTTCAATCGGTACATTAAAGTCAGCTCGTAACAGAACCCGCTTGCCCTTCAAGCTAACATCTTTGACGGTCTTAAAGCCCACCATTTATAAGTAGTATGACAAAAGCCAAGCTTAAGCACTACCCACTTTTTGATTTCAAGTAAGCTAAGTGTCCATAAAAATAACATATGTTCAAATTATGGACAGGCTCGCAAGTTTGCTAAGATTATTCATTATCGCCAAAATCAAACAACATCATAAAAAACTCCTACGCTGGACACTTCTAGTTTCGACTATCTTTTTTTCCCAGCATGCCGTACGTGACTACCTGCAATTAAAGGGTGTACATAATTTCTTTACTGACTTTGCTCATATTAGGGATACGTCGATAGATGAAAAAACTAGCATGACTTTATCAATAATTTTAGCTATTCTTAGCTTTAGCCTTTTTCTGTTGAGTCGCCGCCGAACTAGAGGTCAAAGCCGCTAAGGTCTAAAACTAAGGCTTTGCCGTCGTAATCGTAGGTGTCGCCGTTATTTAGCTCTCCGTTGTAAGATTCATCCAAGGTCAGGTGGCGCGGCCGATGAATACCCAAAGAAGTGGCCAAAAAGCTCTCTTCCCAGCTTAGGGTTGGAGCAATGTGGTGGGTTGGTAAGACCCCCTCGTAAGTGCCGACCGCGCGGTCGTAACTGACGGTACCGGCCCAAACCCGGCGGCCCATAATTTTGTAAGGAGTCCGCCAGAGCCTTAAGTGATGGCGCCGACGGAAAGTATCGGCTTTGGTGGGCTTCTCAAAGGCTAGAGTAAAATGATGGCCGGCTAGATAGCTATCAGATATCGGACCGGCTCGGTAACTGCGGTTAAAAATGGCCGCCACGAGCGCCTTGCTAAGGCTAACCGCGCCAATTTTATCGGCTCGATACCAGCCATGGTCTTTAAAATGGCTAGTCAAAAAGCGCTTATTGCCAATTACAATCAAGTTTACCGGTTCCATGGGTCTGGCATCTCTGGAATAACTATGCTTTGGCAATAAATCGGCCAATTCCTTAATGCTGTTTGCTTTGATTTTTCTCTTTTTCAATCTAGGTCAATCATAGCAAACTTGTCTTTTTACAGATAAGAGTACATGCTAGAATAGGTTGATAAAATGCGCCTGATGGCCCCATCGTCTAGTGGCCTAGGACACCAGGTTTTCATCCTGGCAACAGGGGTTCGATTCCCCTTGGGGTCACCAAGCATATTTTATTGAATTAAAAATCCCTCGACAGCGTCGAGGGATAGCTCCACCTTTTGAGAGAGCGGTCAGTCTTGCTTCTCTAGTAGTTACGCTAGCACACTTTTGGCTTTAGCGCAACCGTTATGCACAGGTATGGCCCTGCCCACCCCTAGTGTTTTTTGTTTATTGTTGATTGTTTATTATCTCTTTACAGATCGAACTCTTTGCCCGCCTAAACTTCTTAGAAGTTTCGGTGGGTACGGCCGCTCCACAGATAGTGGAAGATACCGGCAAAAGCGCTAACTCCTACAAACAAGGCGGCAGCCGTAGAGCCAGGACCGGTATCTGGAAGCTTGCCAGCCGGAGGTGTGACAGGCGGCGTTACCGGAGGAGTTGTAAACGTCACAGATTTGCTACAAACGGCTGTTTGTTCAGTTCCGCCAACATCGAATTTTAGCGTGGCATTAATGGTGTAATTGCCATCGGCGCCGTAGGTGTGACTGGCAGTAGTGTTGGTTGTTAGAGTAGTATTGCCATCACCCCAGTTGAAGGTGACATTCTTGAAGGTAGCACCGCCGCTGGTTGAATAGGTAATCGTAGCGTCAACTTTCCGCCCAGCTGATGTTTTCACATCAAGCAAAGTACAAGCATAGGCCGGAACCACGGTAGGCTGTTCGATTGCTTTAACTTTAATATTTACCCATCCACTGAAGCCAGCACAGCCAGGTACTTGGCCGTTAAGGGCACTGTAGCCGATCAAGGCACCGCTTGAAGTAACGATGCTATCCGATAAAGCCACATCATTTAGCAAGTTAGTCCGGATGTAGGCAGAACCTGGCACATACTGGAGTTTGAACGGTTTGTCGTTGGTAAAGCCAACTGTGTCGTGAACTGTACCCGGATTAGCGTTGTCGGCCGAAATGAAGCCGATGGCCTCAAGACCGGTGTTGGTGTTGGTTGGTAAATCAACTCGGACACGAGTGTTTTGGGCAACTAAGTTTAGGTCAGAACGGGCATTGTTATGGAAGTAAATCTGGACGATGTATTCCTTATTGTTCTCGATGTCGATGCTGTCAGTGTAGGTGTTAGTGCCGGCGCTAGCATCGCGAGTCATCAAGAAGGCACGCTCATCACCAAAGAACGGGTTGTCGGTAATTGAGTTAAAGGTGATGTAAGTGGCCGGGTTAGCCCAAGTAAAGGTTGGTCGGATTGGACCCCAGCCAGCTAAAACCGTACCAGCCGAGACTAAGGCCACTGCTATTGTAAGGCCGAAAGCGATCAGCTTGTTTTGTTTGCTTCTAAAGATACGCATTATATTTCTCCTTTATTCCCTATGTTAAGGCCTTGGTGGCGGTGGCGGATCGCTGCCTTTGCCTGGGGTTGTAGGGGTAGTTGGAGTCGTTGGAGTCGTTGAAGTTGTGGTTGTAGTTACCTCTGGGCCAACCTGTAGTGGGACTGGGCAACGTGCCAAGAATCTGTCGTCATTTGGATTGGCAATAATCTTTAAGTCAAATAGATCGAAGGCGGCTTCTGTAAATTTACCACTAGGTGTTGGTCGGTCGTAGTGATGCTGTATAGGATCGATTTTTCCTTCTCTGGTTGATGGCGCAATATCAAGTGCAGTTTTATCAATTTCATCAGCCGTATCGAAGTCCATACGAATACGAGGTGTTTGCACGTCCTTTTCAAACTTGAAGCGGTCAAGACTGAAAGCAAAGTCAGATCGACTAAGCATTTTGATTCGTGGACCTTCACACAAACCTTTGTCTTCTTTGGTCGGAACGTCAGTCGGCGGTCTTTCCAGTTCGACATTCTTATGTTTAAATTCTGCATCTACTGTCCTCGGGTTGTAATCATTCTTTACTCTCTTTTTCACATAGGGGTTTTTCTCGGCATGGTCTAGTGTATCTTTTTCACGAGAATCAACTGCAGTTGTATCCCAAGGACAAGTTATCCCTTTCTGTCTGGTGAATTCTGGTCTAGGATCAAGATCTTTACCAGCACCGATCGTAATCCATGCCTGTTTGGTTACGTTGCCATTGCGGATACAGCGCATTAAGAACTCGAATTCGTTATCTGGCACAAGTGTAGGAAACTCACGCGCCGTAACCAGGCTTTTGACAATTTCTGTAGTTATCGGAGGTCGTTGTGGCTTCGGCTTTTCTGGTTTTTGTGGTTTTTCTGGTTTTTGTGGTTTTTGAGGAATGCTGGTCTTGGTCGTAGTAACATTGGCGCAGCCTTTTGGTGTATCGATAATCCACCGAACGCCAGTTTTTGCATCGTCGATGACAACCCTTCGGCCCTTAAGCCGATAATTGCCCGCCCAAACGACATTACGAATCACCGACACATCACCGGCACCGAAACACATTGTTTCATAGCGCGTCCCCGGCTTGGCAGAAAACTCGGAGTATTTGCCGGATCGGACTCGCTTAATGAACTGATTCCAGACGCTGGCCGGAATATCGGAAAGTTCCGCACATTCCCGGCCCTTCCTAGAAGTGGCCATCTTGATAAACTCTAGATTGTCGGCAACCCCCTTCTCGCCGTTTGCTGAAGTCCACAAAGGGTCACCACCCACCTCACGCCAGTAATATGGGGTGTTGGATTCGGTCTCGGCACTATTCGCGACAAATGGGCTTTCAGTCTTAGTAGGTGCAAAAACCGAAGAGGCAGTAAACTCGCCAAAAGGCGAGGCGGGCAAATAAGTTGTATTGCGAGATGGCTGTTTTTTGTTAGCTGCCTGGGCTTGACCAGTGAATTCGGCTAGCGCTAAAGCGCCGCCGATAGCAGCGGTCAAAGTCGCGCCAGCGATCTTGAGACGATCCTTAAATAAAATGCCACTCGGCTGCATAGCAAAAGCTGGGGCTTCCATATTACGATTCATTTAATAACTTCTCCTTATTAACTTTCCTAGTTCTCCACCCTGCGCATCATTCCATGCGAGGATTGTGCTTATATTAACACAAGCATTAATTTATGTCAATACATAAAAACATAATTTTTTGCAAGCACAAG
>MGCU01000010.1 GCA_001790525.1 Candidatus Saccharibacteria bacterium RIFCSPHIGHO2_12_FULL_47_16b | reverse complement strand
TTTTTGACCCAATCGCGGAAGCCAGTTTTTTGCTGCAATCTGCCATGGCTGGCTAGGTAAGCGTTGATGGCCTGGTTGACCATAGCTGGCGGCCAGCCTTGAGAAGTCAGCGTCGACGCCAGATACTGCGGCGGTGTGCCGCTGGCGATGGCTGCCTCAATGGCGGCATAAAGTTTGGGCATCATCCCGTTAGCCTCCTAGCTGCCGAAGTCGGATGGTTAAGTGTAACTATGACACGTCCGCGAACTGGCCGGCTAACGGGATAGACTCCGTTAAAAGTCTGATTCTTTAACGAATCAGAAATTTGCTTTAGCAAATTACTTTTAATCGGGGTCATTTTAGTTTAACTCCACCCTATTTGTTCAACATAAGCATTATATATTGGACACGAGGCTATTTATAGCTGTAATTCGGCCAAAACCGGTAAGTGGTCGGAATAATCAGTTTTAATAATTTTGCTAGATAAGACTTTTATATCGGGTGATGTAAATATGTAGTCCAGGCGCCAGTCGAGCGAATCCACTACGAAATCATTATGTTTAAAAAATTTAGTTGAGAAAGTATTTTGAGTGTGCGGTGGACCGGCGGATCTAAGTATCTTTTCGATTCTCTTAATGGTTTTTGAATCTGGCGCAGAGTTAAAGTCGCCTGTTAAAATGTAGTGCTCCTTTTTCTTTTTGATAGCTTCTATGAGTTTATCAGCCTCTCGATTTCTGGCATCAGTTTCAACAAAATAATCAACGTATGACAGATGAGTGGTGCCGACTGTTAAAATTTTCTGGCCGATTCTGATCTCGGCCTGAACGTAACCGCGGTTTTGATAACTCCAATCTATATCTGAGGTGGTGGTTTGCACCAGTAGGTTAGTGTCAGTAACGATTGGCAACTTTGAAAAAATTGCATTGCCCATATCACTGGGCTGACCTTCCAAAGTGTTTGCCACAGATTGATAACGGTATTCGCCGCCCAGGACTCGACTTATCTCTTCAGGAATATCGCGTTTGGGATTAACGAATGAATTTTTAGTTATTTCTTGGCAGCACAAGATATCAGGATTAATCTTTCCAGTTAACTCCAGAATATTGTCAGCCTTTTCTTTATAAAGCACGTTCCAAGTCATTATTGTTAAAGTTCGCATAGGTGTATTATATGCCCTGAACTATGGCGGGATTAAGTTTTTATTTTTACGATTTGGAGACTAGCGGTATAAGTCCGCGCTGGGATCGGATTATGCAGTTTGGCGGCCAGCGGACCGATTTGAGCTTAAAACCGATTGGTAAGCCTGATAATTTCATCATCAAACTGGACGACGACGTTCTGCCCCAGCCGGACGCCATTTTGACACACTCCATCACGCCGCAAAAAACTCGAGCTGATGGCATCAGCGAACGGCAATTTCTGCATTTTTTCATCGATAAAATAGTCGCCAAAGAAACGATTTTTGTCGGTTATAACAATATCCGCTTCGACGATGAATTTATTCGCTTTGCCTTGTGGCGTAATTTTTTTGATGCCTATGAATGGCAGTGGCAAGAAGGTTGCAGCCGCTTCGATTTACTTGATGTCGCCAGAATGACTAGAGCCTTGCGGCCAGATGGCATCAACTGGCCATTTGCGCCGGATGGCAAACCGACGGTCCGACTGGAGCTGATGGCGGCCATCAATAAATTAGGCCACCCTAGTGTCCATGATGCGCTTAGCGACGTTAAGGCAGAGATGGCGCTGTCCAGATTGCTAAGATTAAAACAACCCAAACTATTTGATTATCTTTTGAACCTGCGCAAAAAAACCAAGGTTGAAGTGCTGGTTAACGCTCGGGCACCGGTAGTCTATTCCAGCGGTCATTACCCCAGTGAATACGAAAAAACTACCGTGGCGGTGATGGTCGGACCAAGAGCCGACCAACCCGGCGCTTTGATGTATGATCTGCGAATAGATCCTAAACCGTTTCTTGATATGGAGCCGCCGCAATTAGCAAAATTGTGGTCTGACCGGTCTAGAGAGGCAGAGTACTTTCCGGTCAAAATACTAGCTTACAACCGTTGCCCGGCCGTGGCGCCGATCAAAGTACTTGATAAGAAAAGCCTTAAACGTCTAGAGCTGGATTTGAAAAAAATAGACAAGCATTTGGTTAAACTGAAGGCCGCCGACGACTTTACTGACCGACTAAACAAAGCCTGGGCAATGATCCATCCGCCGCGGCAATCGAAACTGGTCGTCAGTGAGGACGAGGTCGACGGCTTGTTATATGACAGCTTTGTCAGTAAACCAGATAAAACTCGAATGAGTGTGGTACGGGCGGCTGATTCGAGCGAGATAACTAAGTTGACTGTCGATTTTGACGATGAACGCCTAAAAGTCCTTTTACCTTTATATAAAGCCCGTAATTTCCCGCAAAGTTTAACCAGGCAAGAGCAGCTTAACTGGGAAAAGTTTAAAGCCCGGAAGTTGCTGGGCGGTGGGGATGATAGCATGGCTGCCAAGCATTTCAAGCGAATAGAGGAACTGGCCCAAAAACCGCAAACTACCCGTCAACAGCAGCATCTACTTAAAGAATTAAAAATCTACGGCGAGTCGATTTTGCCCCAGCCGGCCTAGCGTCTGATATCGTCGGAATCGAGACATCGGCTCGCTTCCTCCTCTCAATTTTGCAAATTACTGCTCACAATGCGGAAATTTGCAAAATTGATGAATTCTAAGAACTAAATTTTTGGAATTTAATAAAAGTCCAAATAATAATGGCCCGCAAATGGTCGATCAGACGGTATTTTTTAGACAGCTCATGAGTTTTAGCTAAAACCAGACGATAATGTTGACGGTAGAGCAGCCAAACGACAAGTATCACTAAAAGGCACAACTGATAAAAATTCAGCTGAATGCTAGTGCCAGGAATCTGGCCGAGTACAAGTAAAAAGTCCAGCATTTTTTGATCCCAAAGGATTGGTTCGATATATAATATTACTATAATCTTGCGATAATTGCAAGAAGTTTATCTTGCTTATGGTTTGGCAGTTAGAGACTAGAAAAAAATCCGATTTTTCGGTATAATCCCCGCACTAAATCTTGATGTTCCGAAATAGGGATATTCTCCCTCTTCTTCACTCATGATTTAGGGCGGGGCAAACACTCGCCTAAAATTTGGGAGGATTAGTGGCTGATTTTATAAAAGTTATAGGCGCCAGAGAGCATAATTTAAAAGACGTAAACGTCGAGATTCCGCGTGATAAGTTTGTGGTGATTACCGGTATTTCCGGCTCCGGTAAGTCGTCGCTAGCCTTTGATACCATCTACGCCGAGGGCCAGAGGCGTTACGTGGAATCTTTAAGTGCTTATGCCCGTCAGTTTCTGGGTTTGATGGAAAAGCCGGACGTTGACCAAATTGATGGCCTTTCACCAGCTATTTCGATTGACCAAAAATCAACTAGCCGCAATCCGCGCAGCACAGTCGCGACAGTCACCGAAATTTACGATTATTTGCGGTTATTGTTTGCTCGAATTGGTATTCCGCATTGCCCAGTTTGTAATAAATCAGTCGCCCGGCAGACTTCAACAGCCGTAGTCGATAAAATAAAGCAAGATTTAGACGGTGTTCGCTTAATCATTCTTGCGCCGATTGTCATAGATAAAAAAGGCGCTTTTGAGCACATTCCAGCCCAATATCAAAAGGCCGGCTTTGCCCGGGTTCGAGTGGATGGCGTAGTTTACGCGCTCGACGAATTTCCTGAACTTGATAAAAAATACAAACATACCATCGAGCTGATAATTGATCGGCTGGTCAATGACAAAGATAGTGAAGGGCGATTGGCCCAAAGCGTGGAGCAGGCTTTTGATATGGCTGATGGTTTGTTGACGGTTCATGATGCTGATAAAAATAGCGACAGTAACTACAGTCTCCGTTACGCCTGTGTTAATCATCCGGATGTGGCTATCCCCGAGTTGGAACCACGCACCTTCAGCTTTAACAGCCCACATGGGGCTTGTCCGGTTTGCACTGGTCTGGGTAGCCGGCTAGAAGTCGATCCCGAGCTGGTTATTCCCAATGGCCGACTGACCATTGCCGAAGGCGCCATACGACCGTACAACCGTATTAACACCGATGCTTGGTATATGAAAAAATTGCAGGCTGTTGGTGACCGTTACGGCTTTTCTATCCATCAGCCGACTGGCGAACTGACTAAAAAACAATTAGAGGTTATTCTTTACGGCACTAATGATGAGACCTACCGGATTGGACTTGGCATGGGCCGGGCTTTTTCTACGACTTACGAGGGGGTAATTCCTAACCTTGAACGACGCCACCGCGAAACCGAGAGTGATTTTATCCGCCGCGACATTGAGCGTTTTATGCAAGAGCGGCCGTGCCACGCCTGCCAAGGCAAGCGTCTGAAGCCAGAAGTCCTGGCCATCACGGTCGATAGCTTCTCCATTACGGATATTTGTGAACTGGACATCGATAAAGCTGCGGAGTTCTTTGCTATTCTTAAGCTTGATGCCACCAGCGCCGAGATTGCCAAGCAAATCTTAAAAGAGCTCAAAGCCCGGCTGAAGTTTTTGCAGGATGTTGGCCTTAATTATTTGACACTGGCCCGCAGTGCGGTTTCGCTGGCCGGCGGCGAAGCCCAACGAATTCGACTGGCCACTCAAATCGGTTCCGGTCTGCAAGGCGTGCTTTATGTGCTGGATGAGCCGAGCATCGGCCTGCATCAGCGTGATAACCGGCGGTTACTTAATACACTCGAGCGGCTGCGCGATTTAGGTAATACGGTTTTGGTTGTCGAGCATGATGAGGAAACTATCCGCAGTGCCGACCATTTGGTTGATATTGGCCCGGGTGCCGGTATTCATGGCGGCGAGATTGTGGCCACTGGTACGCCAGACCAAGTAGCTAAAAATAAAACCAGCATCACCGCCCAATTTTTGCGGGGCGAACAACTCATCCCAACACCCAAGAGCCGCCGTCCAGGCGATGGCCGCAAGTTAATAATCCGTGGGGCTCGTGAAAATAATTTGCAAAACATCGATGTGACAATCCCGCTTGGCCAACTAGTGGTGGTTAGCGGTGTGTCCGGCTCGGGCAAATCCAGCCTGATAAACGACATTTTGGCGCGTGAACTTTCGGCTCGGTTGATGCGGGCCCAAACTGTGCCCGGTCGCCACGATGACATTGAAGGCATCAAGCAGCTTGATAAGGCGATTGTGATTGATCAATCGCCAATCGGCCGGACACCACGTTCTAACCCAGCCACTTATACCGGTGTGTTTACGCCAATCCGCGAACTATTTGCTCAGACGCCGGAGGCTAGACTACGAGGCTATCAGCCGGGTCGCTTCAGTTTTAATGTTAAGGGTGGCCGCTGCGAAAACTGTTCTGGCGACGGCGTTATTAAAATCGAGATGCACTTTTTGCCGGACGTTTATGTGGCTTGCGAAGTCTGTCATGGCAAGCGCTATAACCGCGAGGCGCTGGAAATTCATTACAAAGGCAAAACCATTGCTGATGTGCTAGAGATGACCTGCGAACAGGCCTTGGAATTTTTTACTAACATCCCAGCCATTGCCCGCAAACTGCAAACGTTGGTTGATGTTGGTCTTGGCTACATCACGCTTGGCCAACCGGCCACAACGCTTTCCGGCGGCGAAGCTCAGCGCGTTAAACTAGCCACCGAGCTGTCACGCCGGCCAACCGGCCGCACCCTATATATACTGGACGAACCCACCACCGGCTTGCATATGGCCGATGTGGCCAAACTACTGGATGTCCTACACGCTCTGGTGGATGGAGGCAATAGCATGATCGTCATCGAGCATAATTTAGACGTTATCAAATCGGCCGATCATATCATTGACCTTGGACCCGAAGGCGGCGAGGCCGGAGGACTAGTCGTAGCCGAGGGCACACCAGAGTACGTTGCCAAGGTTAAAGCCAGTTACACTGGACAGTTCTTAAAGAAAATGCTATAGATATTCGTAAATATTAAGGAGACTTTAATGTCTAAAAAGTTTTGGGGACCTAGTGCAGAGAGAATAGAAATTGGCTTAACCGCTGCTTATGCTCTAAACAATGCGATTAAGGAATATGATGCTATGGACGCCGCGATGACCGGTGTAGTCCGAGCGCAATACTACACAACCGTGAGGCCACGCTATATCAGAAATTTTGCTCAGGCGTTGGTGCCTGACTTGCAGTATGCAGAAGACGAAGTTGTGGCGTTGGACGAGGTAGTAAATCTTTGTATCGGACGTGCCGCTGTGGGTAATGTTCGTATTCCAGAACTGACTGGTCGTGGTTTACCCCCAGCTCAAGAGCTAAGAGCTGCTTAATCACCTTTCTGGGTCTAGGTCTAAGGAGTCAACCCGATATTTTTCGGCCATCGCGGCTAGCCTGAGTCGGAGTGTCAAAAGCAGCAAACCGAGTCCCCACGCCAAAATGCTTTATCGGTTACGTTTGCCGAAAAAGTGGTGCCACTCTTCTCTTAACGATTGTTTTAAGCGCTGTCGCACCAGTGGATTTTTTAAAAAGTTGTAAAGCATAATTATCATGAAAATGTGAGCTGTGATAATAATTCCCCAAAAGAAATACTGATCAATATCCGGCGCGGCGCTACCGATTAAATAGCCAAGCAGGGTAACTGAAAGTGTCCAAAGTACAGCGCCAAAAATATTAAAAAAAGCAAATCGATACCAAGGCATTTTGCCAACGCCGGCGACAATCGGCGCAAAAGTTCTAATCCATGGGAAAAACCGAGCAGCCACGATCGTTATGCCACCATAGCGATTATAAAACCGCTGGGCTCTTTGAATATAATCTTGTCTAAAAAAAAGTCCGTCTTGGCGTTTAAATACCGCCGGTCCAAATTTTCTGCCAGTTTGATAACCAACGTTATCACCTAAGATAGCCGATACGCCAATGATGATTAAAAGCGGTATGATTGGTAGTTTGCCTTGGGCCGAGAAAAAACCGGCTGTCAACAGCAAGGTGTCGCCCGGAAAGATGAAGCCAAACAACAAACCGCTTTCAGCAAAAACTATGAAGGCAATCAGTAGCAGTCCGCCGGCTTGGATAATTGTTTCCGGATCGAAGAACATAACGCACTCATTTTAACAGCCTCAGTCCGTTTACCGTTCTACTTATTGAGAGTACGACCCTGTGAAAAGATAAGTAAAACTTTATAGTTTTTATCAAAAAACTCTTTGCTTTTCACAGGGTCGTACCCTACATCTGTTATAATAGCGTTCTACATGGTGAATTTAGACGCGGTATTAGAATTGCAAGAACGCAAAGTAGTGCGCAAGAAACTGGCTAACCTTCGCCAGGAAGGGCTAGTGCCGGCTGTTATTCATAATCACGGCCAGCCTTCGGTCTTGGTGACCGGACATGAACGGCAACTAACAGCAATCTACCACGAGGCTGGCAAACATCATCCCCTTAACCTGAAAGTTGGTTCGCAAGATTTTCTGGCCTTGATTAAAGACGTCCATTACCATCCGGTCAAGCGCCAGATTGAACATATTGTTTTTCAGGCCATTAAGCGAGATGAAAAAGTTGAAGCCGAAGTACCAATCCACCTGGAAGGCGAGATTCCGGCCGAGAAAGTGGGCTTGATGATTCTGCACCAGCTGGACCATATTAACGTCGAGGCCCTGCCCAGCGACCTGCCGGACGAACTCAAGGTTGATGCCACTGTACTTGCTGAGTTAGGCGATAAAGTTACGGTAGCTGATTTGCAAGTTCCATCGGGCGTAACAGTTTTGGAAGAAGCCGAACACCCGATTGCCACAGTTGTGGAAACCAAAGCTCAAATTTCTGAGGAAGAACTTGAGGCTGAAGCGGCGGCGGCTGCAGCGGCCGCTGAAGGCGAAGAAGGTGCTGAAGCCGCCGAGGGTGCAGAAGGCGAAACTGCCGCCGAAACCGAAGGCGGCGAAGCCAAACAAGAAACGTCCGGCAAGGAAACCTCTAAAGAATAATTTATTTTTTCAGGCAGCCGGCGGATTGCTGAACAAGTGGAATAATTGCTAGCGCTTGCATTTTTCTTCGGGAGGATAATAATTAGTTTCGGAGGAAACAATTAAATGACTGGGATAGAAGAGTTTGAGCCGGGAGAAAGAAGGGTTGAAGATTTAGAGAGAGGCGATTTGTGGGTTAGTGGCCTTATGACTAAAGCTCAGGCCGAGCTTGCAATGACGCACCATGCCATAAAGCTGAAGCCGATAGACTGGTACAAAGTTAATGAAGGTAGCCAAATTACATTTTTTCCGACCGGGCCGGTCCGCCGCGAGGTCAAAAGCTCTATCCCTCTTGTGGTAGCCGAGCTGACTGGTGGCGAAGTTCCTGCTGTAATTAGTGATGACCCTATGGTAGTGGATTCATATGCTGTTTACACAGATGATCGTGGTTATCCTCGTGTGGCACTAAGGAGTGCAGTCGGCACTGACGGTTTATACCAGGAGGCTAAGCCCCATATTGATCGCTTGAGTACTTATCATCAAGTAACTATAAAAGACACAACCGCCCTATCGTTAGCGTCTGGTATGTAGCCGCCTGGCTTACTAGCTTCGATAATTCCTCATCAGATAACATCAACCCCTAAACGCGGGGAGGGGCCAGTGGAGTAGCCTGCCTTGCAGAATTCCACCCTATAGGAATATTTATTAATTCCACAGGGCAGGCGGGCTAAAAGGCCACAGCACCATTACAGGGCGCGACCCTGTAAAAGGGAATACTTGACTTGTTAAGTACTTTTATTAAGCGAGCATCTGCTATTTACGGACATGCGAGGTTCACCTGAGCAGACACGTCAAAAGCATCAACTAATAAGCCGAGGACTTAGTCGAGCGACTCCCTGAAGAAAAATGTGAGCGAGACCGACCGAAGGAAGTTCCGCAGGCTGTTGTGTACTTTGACAAGTGGCTGCATCAAGTGGACGGAGCGTCCGAAAATAACGGAGGCGAGCGCTACTCTTCTAGGAAGCCGCCGGATTGGTGGGCCCACAGCGTAGCGTAAATGCCGTCTTGCTCGAGAAGTTCTTTGTGCGAACCTTCCTCAACAATCTCGCCTTCCTCCAAAACAACGATCCGATCCATGCGCTGAATGGTGCTTAGACGGTGAGCAATTACAATTACCGTCCGGCCTTTCATTAGTTGCCATAGAGCTGCCTGAATGAACTTTTCACTCTCCGAGTCCAGAGCGCTGGTAGCCTCATCCAAAACTAAAATCGGCGCATTCTTAACCATGGCCCGAGCAATAGCGATACGCTGGCGTTGACCACCGGATAGCTTAATGCCGCGTTCGCCAACCAGCGTGTTGTAGCCATCGGGCAATTGATCGATGAATTCGGTAGCATGAGCATCATGCGCCGCCAACTCGATTTCTTTATCGGTGGCGTCCAGTCGGCCGTAGCGAATGTTATCTCGCAGGGAGCGATGGAACATAGCCGGCTCCTGCGGCACGTAAGCAATTGAGTCGCGCAGGTCTTTTTGGCGGACTTTGGCGATGTTTTGGTCGTCGATCAAAATCTGGCCGTTTTCAATATCCATAAAGCGCAAGAGCAGCCTTGTAATGGTTGTCTTGCCGCCGCCGGAATGGCCAACTAGCGCCACCTTCTCGCCAGGTCTGATCTTGAGGTTAAATTCCTTGAACAAGTGCTCGCCGCCGTCTTCCTGGTAGCGGAATGTTACATTGCGCATCTCAATCCCGCCTTTGCTAACTTTGAAGGTCTTGGGTCGCGGGGTATCTTTGACTTTAGGCTCATCAAGCAATAGTTCGGTAAACTGAGCGGCTTCGGTAATGGCCCACTCGATATTGCGGTAAACATGGTTAAACTCCCACATGGTACGGGTCACGTTGGCGAAGTAGTTGAAGCTAACAAAGACCACTTCCAAACTGATTGAGCTGCGACCAGCGATGTATACGGCCAACACCAAACCGACAGCGTTGATCAGTACAAAAAATGGCGACAAGGTGGCATCAATGCGGAAATTTTGGTAATGCCATGAGTGGGCAGCCTTGGTCATAAGATCATTAACCCTGTGGCGATAGTTTGCTTGCTCGTGTTGCTCACCGGCAAAGGCCTTGACGGTGTCAACGTTGCTAAAGATATCGGCGATAAGGCCAGCTGTACGGGTGCTGGCAGCTTCACGCACAGCCACCAGTCGCTGACGGCGCTTGATTAAAGGTGAAATTAAGAAGGCAACAAGCGTCATCAAACCAAGCAGGCCGACGACCAGCCAAGGCGAAAATTGCCAAAGGACTGCCGCCGCAAAGATTATCGGCAGGTATGAAGCAAAGACATTAAAGGCCAAGGTATCCATTAATTCGATGAACTTCCAGCTATAGCTTGTGACACGCTTGGTCAGTGAACCGGCAAAGTTGTCGTGGAAAAAGGCCAGATCTTTGGCTAGCAACATATCCATCGCTTGATTGTATAAGCGTTGAGTGCCGCGAATTTCGGCTTTGATCAGGAAGTAAATGCCGGCCCGCCAAAGAATCTCGCCCAAGCCCCATAACACTATGAACAAAAGGACATAGGGAATAATTTGGCTTAGCTCAAGCGCCGAGCCTTCGTTAAAACGGGTCAGAATTTTAGCAACAATTAAAGCCGGCACATAAAACACCAAAACGGTGCCGATGGCCGGCAATAGAAAGGCCAGCGCCGAGGTCTTCCACTCACGCTTAATCTGCTGCCAATAATGCTTGGCAGCCAGCTTGGTCGCGGCGATATTGCGTTGTTGATTCATATGCGCGGCCTCCTGCCACGCCTTTAAGTTACATTAATTTTTGGGGTATTTATTCGAGAGAACTAAACAGGCAGAACGGCCCGTTTAGGTAATACGAACACTAACATTTTCATTTTTGGCCGTTCCTTCCTACCTATTTATCTAATATTAGCAACAATTTAACACCTTAATCTTAAGGTTGTCAAACAAAGAGTTACAATAGGGTGATGTCCAAGTTGGAGAAAAAATTAAGCAAATTGCCAAAAACGCCCGGCGTTTATTTTTTTAAGGATAAAACCGGCGAGATTATTTATATTGGTAAAGCCGCTAATTTAGGTAACCGCGTGCGGCAATATTTTCAAGCTAGCCGCTACCGCGATGCCAAGACCGATCAGCTGGTGGCGGAGATTACCGACTTAGACTGGAGCGCGGTGGAGACCGAAGTTGACGCCCTGTTTTTGGAAGCTGAATTGGTTCGCCGTTACCTGCCGCGCTATAACATCATGCTGCGCGACGATAAAAGTCTACTATACGTTCGAATAGATATTAAAAGCGATTATCCAACTGTTAAGTTGGTTCGTCGGCCGCTAGATGACGGCGCCGAATATTTTGGCCCATACTTGAGCGGATTTTCTTTGAAAAAGGCACTGCGTTATCTTCGCCGGGCTTTTCCCTACGCCATTTCTAGGCCGCAGGCTCAAAAGCGGGCCAGCCTGTATTATCACTTAGGCTTGGATCCGGGCTTGGAGGAAAGCAAAACAACTTTAGTCGATTACCGCCAAAATTTACGCAAGCTCACACAATATCTACGTGGCCATCGCCAAACCTTGATGCGTGAAATTGAAAAAGAGATGAAGCGGGCGGCTAAAGCCAAGCAGTTTGAGCAAGCCGCCAAGTTACGCAACCAGCTGCAGCATTTGCAGGCGCTTAGCCAGCAAATCATTTTTTCGGACCGCGAAATTCAAGATGCCGCAAAAGACCAAGCCTTGGTCGAACTAGCCAATCTGGTTAGTCTTAAGCAGCCGCCGCGGCGAATTGAAGGTTTTGACATCAGCCATATTGGCGGCACCGATACAACTGCCAGCCTGGTGGTTTTTGTTGATGGCCTGCCTTATAAAACTGCTTACCGCAAATTCAAAATCAAAGGACTTGGTAATGACGACTTTGCCCATTTGTACGAAGCCATTAAGCGGCGCTTTAAAGTTGATAATATAAAAAAATGGGGCTTGCCGGATTTAATCTTAATTGACGGTGGTAAGGGTCAACTGGCGGCCGGTCTGAAAGCTTTGGATGAGGTTGGTCAAGCAATTCCGACCATTGGTCTGGCTAAACGTTTTGAGGAAATTATTATCAATCAACAAGAAACAAAAAACAATAAACCAGAATTTGAAATTATTAATCTACCGCAAAATTCGCATTTGGTAAAGCTGCTGCAGCGGATTCGCGATGAGTCGCATCGCTTTGCCGTCAGCTATCACGAGTTGTTGCGGACTCGTCGTCAGACTGTAAGTATTTTGGATCAGATTCCAGGCATCGGCCCAATTACCCGTAAAAAATTAATTCGCCATTTTGGCTCAGCCAAAGCAGTCATGAGTGCATCGACTAAAGAACTATCAAAGGTCATAAGCCGGAAAATGGCTATAAAAATAACCCAACATTTTAAACGGCCAAGTTATAATAGAGAATAAGAGCTATGCAGCATTTTTTATTACACTTTAGCGTCCGATGGGGAGTTTCAGCGCTTGGTCTGTGGATTGCGGCTGGCTTGCTCGGGCCAGCCCGGCTTAGCGTTGGCAACCGTTGGACAACCGTAGTGGCGGCCGGTTTCTTTCTGGCACTGGTTAATATGGCCCTCAAACCAATACTAGTTTTTTTGTCATTTCCGGCCGTCATCTTGAGTCTCGGTCTATTTATGCTGATTCTAAACGGGTTTTTGATAATGCTAGCCAGCTGGCTATATAGTCCACTTTATGTGAGGGACTTTGGTGTAGCCATTGGCGCCGGCCTGATTGTCGGTTTAGTCAATTTTTTGGTAACTAAGATTTTGGAGGAAGCATGACTAGACATTTACCATTTACCATTTACCATTTACCATTAATTTCTCATTCGTCATTTTTCAAACAGCCCACGTCCCTTAATTGTAAATTGCTAATTGATAATTTATTGAAAATTGAGAATTGTAAATTGAAAATTGAGCCGACTTTAGGAGGCGTGTCATGACTATTTGGAGCTGGATTACCATCATTAGTGTTGTATTGCTGATTATTTTGATATTAATTCAGACTCGAGGCGCTTCATTGGGTGCTGGCCTTGGTGGTTCGGGTGAGGTTAATACTGTTCGTCGTGGTTCAGACAAAACCCTGCACCAGCTAACCATAATTTTAGTCTTTGTTTTTGCCGCCAGCATACTTATGACATTGTTGCTACTTAAATAATATGGCAGAAACAGAGGGCAGTAAGTCGCAGCGCTGGAAAAGGCTTTTTCGACGCCGGCGTCGCGATGTGGTAGAACTTGGTCAACAGGCCGACCAACAAATCGAGCGGCTGCTATTAAGGCGCTTCGATAGGCTGTTAACCGTTAAGCGCTTTGTGCTGTTCTGGGTGCTGTTATTCGTCCTATTGATAGTAGTGACTGTTATCCAGACCAGAGCTTTGTTACCATATTACCAATCGCTTCAACCAATAGCCGGTGGCGCCTATAGCGAAGGAGTTGTCGGTAAATTCACTAACGCCAACCCCATCTACGCCGCTAGCGCAGTTGATCGGGCCATTAGCCGCTTGGTTTTTTCCAGCTTGCTTAAATATGACAATAATAATAATCTAACCGGCGACTTGGCTGCCGAATGGTCACAAGGCCCGGCTCAAACCCACTACAGCGTTAAGCTAAAAAAGGCTGTCAAATGGCACGACGGTCAGCCGCTGTCGGCCGACGACGTTGTTTTTACCTATCAAACTATCAAAAACATCCAGGCCCAATCGCCGCTTTATAACAGCTGGAAAGACATCAATGTTTCTAAGGTGGATGAGACCACAGTTAGTTTTGATCTGCCGAGTGCTTTGAGTTCTTTTCCGTATACCATGACCAACGGCATATTACCACAGCATTTACTCAAACAAATTCCAGCGGCTGAACTAAGGAGCGCTTTATTTAATATTGAGCCGGTTGGCAGCGGTCCATTTAAGTGGAAATTCTTTGAGGCTTTGGGCACGCCGGGCAAGAATCTGGAACAACGCATTTCGCTGGTCGCCTACGGCGATTATCATAGCGGCAAACCAAAATTGGATGGCCTGTCTGTGATTGCCTTTTTTGATGAACAACAGGCGGTGTCGGCCTTTAAGAAAAAACAAATTAACGGGCTATCCGGTGTCGAAGTTGTACCGCCGGAGCTAGCTAAAGATAAATCGGTTCAGCTTTATGCTACACCGTTGACCACGGCAGTCATGGCTTTCTTTAAAACCTCATCGCCGCCCCTAAACGATGTTAACGTTCGTAAAGCCCTAGTTGCCGGCGTGCAGCGCTCCCAGTTTATAACCAACAACAACCACGCCTCCAAATTAGTAGACAGTCCTTTGCTGCGAGGTCAATTGGGTCACGACGGGACTGTCGTTCAACTTCCTTACGACCAAGCCAAAGCCAACCAGCTGCTTGACGACGCTGGCTGGGTTCGCGGCGCCGGCGGTTATAGAGCTAAAGGCGGTCAGGCCCTGCAATTTAAACTCCGCTCGCAAAACACTCATCAATACACGACTGCTGCTCAAATCTTACAACAAGCCTGGACCAAACTTGGCGTGAAGGTCGATATTCAATACCACGACGGTGACGAGCTGCAGGGCTCGGTTATTGCCAGTCATGATTATGACATTCTGCTATACGGCATCAATATCGGGGTTGACCCAGATGTATTTGCTTATTGGCATAGTTCACAGGCTTCCATCACTTCGGCCAGCCATCTTAACCTAAGTGAATACAAGTCCGCCGCCGCCGACCAAGCCTTAGAAGGCGGCCGTTCCAGAAGCGATCCAAACCTTCGGGTGATTAAATACAAGCCTTTTTTGGCGGCCTGGGTGGCTGACGCGCCAGCCTTGGCCCTTTATCAGCCCAACTTTATATATATCAGTCGCGGTCAGATTTTTGGCTACGAGCGCAAATCTCTAAATACCCCATCGGATAGATATTTTAATGTTAATGAGTGGATGATCCGCCAAAGCCGCCAGAACTTGTAGTGTTTAAACCAAAAAGCTGGTGGGCGAGGTGGGATTCGAACCCACAACCTCTTTCGAGGCACGGATTTTAAGTCCGCTCTGTAAACCGTTCCAGCACTCGCCCGACAATTTGTCAAATATATTATTAAATATATAAACTGGAGGCGCGTACGGGTAATGCTCCCGTCTAATGGGTTTTGCAGACCCATGCCTAACTTCTCGGCCAACGCGCCAGCATATCAATTATAACAGCGTCGACAGGTGATAAATACTTGCGAAAGTTACAAAAAGTGTTTATTCTAAAATTGCATTAATAAAGTGGTGGGTAGAGGGGAAAATACATGACTTGGGATTGGAACTCACCCATTGCACTCGGCCTCTTTTTAGTTATGGTTGGTATCGGTCTGGTCATGCTTGCCACCGCAGTTGCAATCGTTACCGGTAAGGCCAAGGTTTCCGATATACCAGTACTGCGACTTTTCGGCCGCGGCTGAATCAACCAAAAACTAGTATTGGAAAACTGATATTAGGATAAAAAATTCTCGTGCCTAAGAGCGAGGATTTTTATTGGTGTAGAGTAGTGATAGATGCCAAACCTGCTTAAATACATTAAAAGTTACCCAGATTTTCCTAAAAAGGGCATAATTTTTCGTGACATTTCGCCGCTACTGGCTGACCCGGAAGCTTTCGCGAGTGCTATTGATGCCTTGGCCACTCACGCAAAAACTATGCCACGCTTCGATAAAATTGTGGCCATCGATGCCCGCGGTTTTATTCTTGGCGGGGCCTTGGCCGACCGCTTACATAAAGGCTTAATAATGAGTCGAAAGCCGGCCAAATTACCAGGCGATTTGTCGATTGAAAAATATGGCTACGAATACAGCCGCGATGCCATGACTATCCAGAAGCAGGCTATTAAGACGAGCGAGAAATTCCTAATAGTTGATGATGTCCTAGCCAGTGGCAACACTATTTTAGCCGCCTATAAGTTGATTAATCGACTCGGCGGCAAAGTAGCTGGCATTCTTTGTTTACTGGAGCTTGAATACCTGCACGGCCGCCAATTTTTACAAGAAAATATTAAAGACGCCGTTGTTACGACCGTTCTAAGTCTGGATAACTAATGACGAGGATCCTTCTATGGCATGGCTATTTACTCGGTGGCAGCGGGTCAAATGTCTATACGCGCGCGCTGGCGCGGGAATGGAGTCTGGCCGGGCACGATGTGACAGTTGTCTGCCAAGAGCCAACGCCAAAGTTGTACGACCTCGGCCGCGCGACCGTCATTCGACCCGAGCTGCCTAACGACTTGCTGCCGGTGTTCGTCCTCGATAACTATCCCGGGCTCAAGGCCCGGCTGCTTCAGGACTTCAGCCAGGAACAGCTCCGACGGTATGTCGATGCCAACGCCGATGCCTTACGTGCACTTCTGCCTGCCGATTTAGTGTTCGCAAATCACGTGCTGATGGGCGGGCCGGTTGCCGCCGCGACCGGTTGCCGCTTCCGCATAAAGGTCCACGGTTCTGAACTTGAGTACTCGATGCGCGGACGGTCGTGGCTTGAAAACTGGAGTCACGAGTCGCTTCGCTCCGCCGAGGTGGTCTTTGTCGGTTCGCAGCACGTTCGTAAAGTACTAGAAGAGGTGGTGGGTTATATTAATCAAGTGGTCGAGGGGCCCCCGGGAGTCAACATCGACCAATTTGTTAGACAGGACCGCGGACGAGCCCTACACAACCTAATAAAAGAAGCGAAACTAGATCCACCGAATCCGAAAAATGCTAACGAGTGGTTGCCTGATGAAGGTAACGCTAAGCGGTTTGCCACATTTTTTAAAACTGATAAGCCGATGATTATTTACTTTGGTAAATTGATTAGGAACAAGGGGGTACAGCTACTTCTCGAAGCGCTCTCTTCGCTTGATGCCCGGGCGGTCATCGTCGGCTTCGGTGACTATCGGGCCGACCTCGAACGATTAGCATCAAGACTCCCGCACCAGCAAATACTGTTTACCGGTCATCTCGAACACCGGCACCTCGTTCATCTGCTGCCGCTTTGCGATGCGGCGGTCGTGCCATCAATCTTTCCGGAAGCTTTCGGCATGGTGGCTGTAGAAGCTGCTGCCAGCGGCTGTCCGCCGCTTGTCGCCCGGCATTCAGGGCTGGCCGAGATAGCTACTACTCTCGAAAAAGCTTATCCCAAGCACTTACGCCACCTGACGTCGTTTAAGTCCGGCGACAGCACCGACCTTCGAGAGAAACTTGCCGAACTGCTCGCCCTGTCGGCCAAAGATCGCGAACTAATCCAATCCGCCGGGCGCAGAGTCGTTGAGACCCATTACTCCTGGACAATTTTGGCCAAGCGCCTACTCGCGCCGATAACATAAGCTCAAGGACTGTAATTGAGAGCTATCCTCGGTTTTGCTATACTTGACTACTGTTGAAGCCCTACAATTTTTGTAAAAATACGCATTGCAGATTTTTGCAAAATTGAAAGGAGAAGCATAGCCTTAAGTCGAAGCTTTTGAGCCTGCTCAAAACGAGACAGCGGTGCAGGCTTTGACGCGCGGGTGTGGCTCAGTTGTTTAGAGCGCTTCCTTGCCAAGGAAGAGGCCAGGGGTTAGAATCCCCTCACCCGCACCATGGCGCTTTAGCTCAGTTGGTAGAGCAGAGGCTTGAAGAGCCTTGTGTCCTCGGTTCGAGTCCGAGAGGCGCCACCAGGGTGAGTGGTGAAATTGGTATACACGCAGCCTTGAGGTGGCTGTGCCGCAAGGCGTGGAGGTTCAAGTCCTCTCTCACCCACCATTAAAAACGCGGGGTCGTAGCTCAGCGGCTAGAGCGTCTGCTTTACACGCAGAAAGTCGTAGGTTCGAATCCTTCCGGCCCCACCACCAAGCTATCTATATAAATGTTCGAAATGGCGTCCGGGGCTGTAATCGGTGCGCATCAAGCCTTTAACTTCAGCTGGCGTGGCAGTCTTTACCCCTGGGTTTAGCAGACCGTAAGGATCAAAAATCTTTTTAACGGCTTGCATGATAGATAGCAGGCTCTCACCATATTGCAGTTTGAGGTACGGTGCGCGCAGGCGGCCGTCGCCAGCTCCAGCTGTAATCGAACCACCAAACTTAACAGCCAAGCTGTATAAACTATCTGATATTTTAAATAGTTTCTGTCGGTCGCTGACTTTGGCTAAATCGAGCAGCGGCTGAAAACGGACAATTCCACTGCCAATCTGACCCCAGGCCGCCGGCGGCAGACCGACCTTGTGATAGGTGTCGTAAGCCCGCCGCAGATATTCATAAACTTGATTATCCGGAACAGCTACGGCCTCGGCTACCGGTACGGCCTTGGCTGGACCTTTGGTAAAGTTGACAATGGTAGCTGGGCTCTGCTTAATTTTTAAGATCTCGGCTTGCTCGCTTGGATTAGTCGAGGCCGCCAAAGTACCATCGGCGCTGGTTATTAGCCTATCTAATTTTTTGAGGGCGTCCTTTTGCTGACCGCTTTTTTGATGATCGAATTCGATAATCAAGTGAATAGCACTGTTTAGGTCGGTCGGGAAATCGGTTAGTTCGTTGGGATTAAGACTGGCGATAAGCTGCAAGGCCGGCTGATTGATAAAATCTAAAACACTCGGCTTGAGTTGTTTGATTTGCGGCAACAGCTCGGCCAAACTGTCCAGTTTCGGCAGGCTGGCCAAACATAGGGTGGTTTGTGGATTATGATTTTCAACTGCTAATGTTGCTTCAGAAATTACGGCGAGCGTGCCTTGCGAGCCGACGATTAAAGGTGTCAGATCGAAATTATCGTTGGACTTGACGCCGAAGATGTTGTAGCCGGCGCTATTGGCAATATGAGTGAAGCGGTCTCGTGATTCTTGTATTATCTGCTGATTTTCTTCCAATAGCTTATCGAGGGCGCGGTAAATCTCGCCTTCGAAAGTAGTTAAGCCCATCTTGCGAGATAGTTCGCGTTTATTAAGCGGGCCGGTTTCAATGACTTCGCCATTAGCCAGTACCACTCTTAGCGAACGGACGTACTTTTTAGTCGGGCCGTATTTAACCGATTTTTCGCCAAAGCTATTGTTGGCTACGCCGCCGCCGATGGTGGCATATGTCTGGTTTGGCTGGGGCGGTAAGAAAAGCTGATGGCTAAAAAGAGTTTGCGTAAGCACGTCATAAGTTACACCCGGCTCAACGGCTATAGTTTTCTTTTTAACGTCAAGATTAAGAATTTTGTTTAGATGTGCCGGAAAGACCAGCATGATGCCTGGGCCAATGGCAGCGCCAGAGGTATCGGTGCCGGCACCGCGCGGCGTAATTGGAATAATCTGACCGCGTTTAGCTAACTGCCAACAAAAGTTGGCGGTTTTTCGGATGTCTTCTTCAGTGCGTGGGTAGGCAACAATCGCCGGTGCCAAATGCAAAATGCTTTTATCGAAAGCAAAGTAGCGTCGGACTTCAGAATTTGTCGTCACCTCGCCCAGCAAATGTTCCTGCAAATAATGAGCTACCTTATTCAATAATTACTCCCTCTAGTGGTGGGCGAAAGAGGACAGCGCTCCGTCCGCCGACTGGCGGAGCAGGGCTAATCTCCACTCGCTTGATTTGGTGGCGCAGAAAGGACTTGAACCTTCACGGGGTTGCCCCCACTACGTCCTGAACGTAGCGTGTATACCAATTTCACCACTGCGCCTAATTCTACCTCTGTTATTCTACAGAATTATCGAAAGATGCGCCAGTGCCAGGGCGGGGCCTCCAGCGAATCTTTTAGAACCACAGCCTCACTAAAGCTTCGCTCACCCAATGTAAATCTGATAGTGCCAACTTGCGCGCCGGCCTTCAGCGGAGCAGCTATTTTGTCCAATCGCGTTTTAGCTTCAATGTTTTGACCTTTCCAAACTACAGCCTTAAAGTCATCGGCCAAAACAGCATTAGCCGATGCGCCCCACGGCGCTGATAAACTGCCGACTATTTGATCCTTTTTGGCAATGATTCTTTCCTCGAATGCACTATCTAGTGACCTTATGATAGTCCGCGAATCAGTAATGGCCTGATTGCGAGTCGGCGCGCTCATAATTGCACCGATAAAAGTCATGTCCTGACTAAGTATTTGCCGCTTGGCGGCAAATACAAAAACGCCTCCAGCCTCGTCGGTATTGCCGGTTTTTATGCCAACTACGCCGTCACTGCCAAGCATCCAATTTATATTATTGACCTTGCCGGCTACCGGAATTTCGGCGCTCTGTTGACCAACAATTTCGGCCAGCACCGGAGTAGCCATCAAAGCTTCACCCATTTTGATGAGTTCCTCGGCCGTACTGACCGAACCGGCCGAAAAACCACTGGCATCAACAACCTTAGTTTTTGTCAGCTTCATTGCCTCAAGCATTTGGTTGGCGTATTGAACGTAAGCCTCGATTGAGCCAAAAGCCCAGCGGGCCAGTGTATCAGCAAAATTATTAGCCGAAGGAATCAGCATGGCTTGCAAAGCCTGATATTGGCTGATTTGTTCACCAACTGCGACTTTAGCAACCGAACCACCTTGATTGTAATAGCTGTTGAATGAATCAACGTCGGTTTGGCTAATAGTTATAATCGGGCCTTGCTCACCAGTTTTCAGAGGTTTTTGTTTAATAACAGCCAGAGCCGTAATGATTTTGGCGGTACTGGCCATGGGCACGGCTTTTTGCTCGCCGTAGCTAGCCAGCAAACCAAAATCTTCTTCTGCTAAAGCATCTTGGCCGTAAACCGGCCAAGGTAAACTAACCGTCTCGGCTGGGCTGGTGAGCGTGATAGTCGAAACCTTTAGTTCCGGTATCGGCCTGCTATAAAGATAGATTCCTAGAAGCAGGAGGCAGGCAATAAATAAACCTAGCCAAACTTTCAGTCTAAAATGCATAAACATTCTCATCATACACTTGGTGTATAATTTAGGTTAGTAAAAGGGTTAATTGGAGGAAATATGATTTGGATTTTGATAATCGCAGGCGTTGTTCTGCTACTGATTGTATATATCTATAACAGTCTGGTGACGGCCAAAGTCCGGGTTGATGAGGCCTGGAGTGACATAACAGTCCAAATGAAACGTCGGGCCGACCTTATACCTAACTTGGTTAACAGCGTCAAAGGCTACGCCAAGCATGAAAGAGAAGTTTTCCAGAAAGTTACGGAAGCCAGAGCCAAGACCCTAAGTGCCGGATCAGTCGGCGAGGTAGCCGAGGCCGAAGGTATGTTCCAAAAAGCCCTGAAAAGCCTGTTTGCGGTAGCCGAAGCCTATCCGCAACTAAGAGCTTCCGAAAACTTCCAAAAACTGCAAGATGAGCTGACGGACACTGAAGATAAAATCCAAGCCGCCCGTCGTTTTTATAACGGCGCGGCCCGTGACCTCAACACCAAAATACAGGTATTCCCCAACAATATTTTTGCCGCTATGTTCCGCTTCAAACTGCGCGAATTCTTTGTCTTGCCTGGCGAAGAATTAGCTACTGTCAGTGAACCGGTCAAAGTCGACTTCGAAAAATAGAAAATAACGTGAGGTCCGACCTTGCATAAAGCAAAGAGATTTTTTGCAAAATCACCAGATTTTACCTACCTTTATGCAAGGTCGGACCTCTAACAAGGAGCCAAAATGTATAACCAAATAACCTCTAACAAACGACGAACGGTTATTCTGCTGACCGCTTTCTTGGCTCTATTATGGGCGATGGCTTATGTTATCAGCGAAGCCACTGGCCAGCGCGGACTGCTATTCTTTATTGGCCTGTTTTCGATAAGCTATGCCATTTTTAGCTACTTTGCCGGAGCCAAAATGGCTTTGGCTATCAATCGAGCTAAGGAAATTCAAAAGAAAGATAATCCCCGGCTGTGGCGGACAGTTGAAAATCTGGCGATTACCGAGGGGATGCCGATGCCAAAGGTCTACATCATGGATGATCCGACTCTGAATGCCTTTGCTACCGGTCGCGATCCAAAGCATGCCGCCGTTTGTGTCACTACCGGTTTACTCGAAAAAATGGATGATCAGGAACTAGAAGGCGTCATGGCCCACGAATTAGGCCACGTTAAAAATCTAGATATGCGAGTTAATACCATCGCCTTTGCTTTAGCCGGTATCATCTCGATGATTGCCGATTTCTTCTGGCATATCACTATCTGGGGTGGTCGCGATAATCGTAATCAGCTGATGTATATGCTGGCAATTGTGGCGGTAATTCTGGCGCCAATTGCGGCCATGTTGATTCAACTGGCCATCAGCCGCCGCCGCGAATATTTGGCTGATGCTACTGGTGCGCTTACCACTCGCTTTCCGGAAGGTTTGGCTCAAGCTTTGGAAAAAATCGCGGCCCAAGGCAGCGCCACCAAAATTCAGAATACGGCCACAGCTCACATGTTTTTTGCCAGTCCGCTTTCCGGCAAAACTTTGGCCGGACTTTTTAGCACCCACCCGCCGGTTGAAGCTCGCATCAAAGCTCTGCGCGAAATGAAACTATAGCGGACTACTTTACCCCTGTTAAGGTATAATTAAATCATGGCAAAGAAGGGGAGTAAGAAGTCCATTGCCGCCCATGCGGCGGGAAATTTTCTACGGCGACGTAAGGCTACGCGTTTACAGAAACGTAAATATGATAAGCGGACAACCAAAACCTACTCGCCAATTCCTACAGGTTTCCAATTAGTTGGCCAAACCTTTGCTGTATTCAAAAAATTCTGGAAGCCGCTTGGCGGCATCGCTCTGGTCTACATTATCTTAAGCATTTTTTTCGCTAGCGGCTTTAGTAATATTGGCAGTTCTTTTGAAGATATTAAGCTTGACCTGCAGAGCGAAGGCCGCTGGCACTTGCCGGAGGCGGTTGGCGGATTTGGCTCGCTGCTAAGCAATGCCGGCTTAACTTCTTCAGAAGCAGATTCGGTTATGCAAATTGCTTTGTTTATTATCGTTAGCCTAGTTATTATCTGGGCGCTTAGGCATCTTTTAGCCGGGCAGGCTATCAAAATTAAACAAGCCTTTTACAGTGCCATGTCACCGCTAATCCAGTTTGTCCTAATCGTTTTTGTTATCATTTTGCAGTTGCTACCAATTACACTCGGGTCCTTCATCGTCGCAGCTATAACCTCCAGTATTTTCAGCAGCACTGTGACCGCAGTAGCAGTCATGACCATACTGATTGTCAGCTTAGCTATCTGGTCAATTTACATGTTAAGCAGCTCAATTTTTGCGCTTTATATCGTGACTTTGCCAGAAATGGAGCCGCTCAAGGCACTGCGCTCGGCCAAGAACTTAGTCAGGTTCAGGCGCTGGTCGGTAATTCGGAAAGTAGTTTTTTTACCAGTCTTCATCGTGCTAGTGATGGGGATTATTATCATCCCACTCATTCTTTACGCTGATGTTCTGGTGACGGCCGTTTTCTTCGGATTGAGTATATTAACCGTATTTTTTGCCCACATCTATTTATATAGCTTGTATCGAGGATTGTTAGAGTGAAAACCCTAATTCCTAAACCCGAAATCCTCAACAAATCCCAAATACTAAGTTCTAAATTCCAAACCTTAGAGTTTAGAGTTTCGAGTTTAGAGTTTGCGGCTGGAGAAGTCCATTATGGCTAAATATGATCCAGCCGCGAGGGCGGCCAAATTATGCGAACTGATAAATGATTACCGTTATCATTATCATGTGCTCAATAAGTCGATAATGAGCGAGGCAGCGGCCGATAGTCTCAAGCATGAACTGTCACAGATCGAAGAAAGGTATCCGGAGCTGATAACACCCGATTCGCCATCCCAACGAGTAGCCGGCGAGCCCTTACCCGGCTTTAAGCAGGTTCAGCATAGCTCGCGGATGTTGAGCCTGAATGACGTTTTTGACGAAACCGAACTCAATGCCTGGATTGAGCGGATTAAAAAATTACTACCGGCCGGTGCTAAGCTGGAATATTTTATGGATATCAAGATGGATGGCTTGGCTTGCGCGATTGTTTACGAGGACAGCGTTTATAAGCAAGCTATAACCCGTGGCGATGGATTTGTTGGCGAGGACGTAACTGCCAATGTTCGCACCATCGAATCTGTGCCGCTACGGTTGAGGCAAACTAAAGACAGCGTCAAATTCCTAGGTGGCCGAACCGAAATCCGCGGCGAGATCGTCATGTATAAAGACGACTTTAAAAAATTGAACGAGCAACAAACCAAGGCCGGCAAACCGGCTTTTGCCAATCCGCGCAACACAGCTGCCGGCACTATCCGTCAGCTTGATCCAAAGCTAGTCGCTGCCAGACCATTACATTTCCATGCTTATGATTTAATCCATGAAAACAAAGCCGAGGTCCTAACCAACGACTTTGCCTATAAAACCTTGTGTTCACTTGGCGTAATTGCCAATCCGATGGCCACTGTCGCCAACTCGGCAGATGAAATAATCAAATTCCATAAAAAATGGGAGCAGCAGCGGCAGAAGTTGCGGTTTAATACAGATGGTCTGGTAATTAAAATTAATGACCGCCGGCTGCATGAACGGCTGGGTGTGGTTGGTAAGGCGCCCCGCGGTTCAGTTGCCTTTAAGTATCCAGCCGAGCAGGCCACAACCAAAGTTAAAGATATTTTTGTCAGCATTGGCCGGACCGGCGCTGCCACACCTGTGGCTATGCTCGAACCGGTAGTGGTGGCCGGCAGTACCGTTCAAATGGCTACTTTGCATAACGAAGGCGAGGTTCATCGCAAAGACATCCGAATCGGCGATACGGTAATTGTTCATAAAGCCGGCGACGTTATTCCAGAAGTGGTTGAGCCGCTTAAAAAACTACGCGATGGCAGCGAGAAGAAATTCGTCATGCCAACCCATTGCCCGGATTGCGGCACTAAACTGGTCAAAGCCAAAGCTACAGAGGCTATTTGGCGATGCCCGAACACAGCTTGTCCATCACGGTCGTGGAAATTAATTGGCCACTTTGCATCCAAAGGCGCCTTAGACATCGAAGGCCTGGGAGAGAAAAATGTCATGGCCCTAATCCAAGCCGGCTTAATTCGCGATCAAGCTGACATTTATTCTATTAAGAAAGAAGATTTACTGAAATTGGAACGCTTTGCTAATATTTCAGCCGACAAATTGGTTTTGGCAATCGCCGCTAAGAAAAATCCGCCTTTACCGCGCTTTTTATTTGGACTTGGCATTCGGCACGTCGGCGAACAGACGGCTATTGATTTAGCTAATCATTTTCATTCAATGGAAAATTTAAGAGATGCCACGATTGACGAACTAAGTGCTGTTGAAGGTATAGGCGAGGTGGTGGCCGAAGCAATAGTGGAATGGTTTGAGCAACCGGTTCACAAAAAATTACTAGCTAAATTCAAAAGACTGGAAGTTGAACTTCAAGCCGTTCGCAAAACTACCGGCCCATTAAGCGGCAAGAGCTTTGTGGTTACCGGTACATTGGAATCGATGAGTCGGGAAGAGGCGGCCGAACGCATCCGGGCCAAAGGTGGGACTTTCCAAAGTTCGGTCAGCAATGAGACTGACTATTTAGTGGTGGGGGCTAACGTTGGTGAGGCAAAATTAGTCAAAGCCAGAAAGCTCGGCACCAAGCAGATTGACGAGCAGAAATTACTTGACTTGCTTGCCCAGCATTAAATCCTGAATGGAGAAGAGAATGAATAATTATATTTCGAAATATCAAGATTTAGCGCTGGGTTAAGTAAATGATTAGCGTCACATTTATTACTGGCAACGACAAAAAGGTCGAGTTTCTGGCAAAATACTTGGGCGTCGAGCTACCACACAAAAAGCTGGATTTAGATGAAATTCAATCACTCAACCTTAGGCAGATTACTGAACATAAAGTCCGCCAAGCTTACAAAATAATGAAGAGCCCAGTTTTGGTCGAAGACATTTCTTTTATCCTAAAGCCAATGGGGCGCTTGCCAGGACCACTAATTAGATGGTTTTTAGATGAACTGGACGTTGAGGGTTTATGTCGACTGGCTGATCTTTATGGGGACAGACGAGCAGTTGCTGAAGTTTGTTATGCCTACTTTGATGGTCAAAAGATAAAGTTTTTTGAAGGTAGGCTGGAGGGCAGTGTAGCAGACAAACCTCGTACTGATGACGGTTTTGGCTGGAACCGAATTTTTATTCCGGCCGGACAAACCAAGGCTAATTCAGAAATGATCGAGGAAGAAATGCTGCGTTATTCACTGCGCACGGCTACGGTCTATCCAAAGCTCAAGATGTTTTTAAAAAATCTCTAGAGTAGCTAATAATTTCTGACGAAATGCGCGACCGGTTGAGCTGTCACTGGTCCATCAAAAAATGCGAAGTGACCCTCCTTGGGAGGAACAGCCTGGGCCATTTTTCCAATGCTTACTCCATTGGGATCATTTGCGTCAACAGTTTTGCCATCGAGATTGGTCAAAACTCTAGCAAAAATTGATTTTAGCGCTAGTGGAGGATCGGCCACTAACCATTTGCGAAAAAGCTCATACGGAGTACGGTCGCTAAATACGACTTTAAAAGCATTAGCAGAGGGTTTAGTAGTTATATCTCTAGATAAATAACCGGCGCCTTGGATTACGAATCTACCGTTTTCCTCAGCTCCAAGAACATAAAACGTTCCGGGAGCGCTTCGATGCTCATTAGGTCTCTTTTTAGGGATGCTAAATTTATCTTCAAAGGCATGTAAAACCGCATTAGAGTAGTTAAAGTCATATACTGCCGGATTTTGAAGGTCATCAGCTTCGGCGTCCATTACCGGGTCGCCCATTTTCGTGACTGAAAAGGCGTCACCATGTTTTTCAGAGGCAAAGTCATGGCTTTGAAACACTGAGTGCCTAGCTCTAATAATCCCACTTAATATCGTTTTGATATAGTTTTCTAGGTAACCGGGATCTGTGTTTCCTGATGGTAATGCGCTTGATTCAGGGAAGTCAATTTCTTCGCCCATACTAAGATTTTATTACTTTAAATAAATAATTTCGAATTTAATTGACAAAAAATAAGCGTAAGCGTGTAATATTGGCAGGCTTCGCGCACCAAGGGCTACGGAAACAAAAACAAACGTTTCAGGCCACGCCCCGCACTAAAACTTGAAATTCCATAATCCGATTACCGACTATTCCATTCAGGTTTTTGAGCGGGGCAAGGGTGGGCTGCGCGAAGCCAAAAAGCTCCGCTATACACGCGGAGTTTTGCTTTTAGACATAATTTATGTTAAAATATATACAACAATGAATAGAGACGATCGAGAAGAATTTAATCTTGAGCGCTTTCAGCGAGATCCAACCATGTATCGCGAAAGGTTTCCAACGAGCGGCATGCTTGAGGCCGAGACAGCCAAAAGACGAGTATTGAAGAAAAGAATTGGATACGCTGCTTTGACATCAGTTGCCGCTGCTGGAATAGCTGTTGGAGTAGAGTCCATGACACATAACTGGGAAGGGGCAGTCATCATAGGATTAATTGGAGCATTAGCAATCGGTTGGCTTGTGAGCGGATTAAACAGACGATTAATTAAAAGACAAACCAGAAATTAATAAATGCTAAAATTGCCTAGAAGGGGTCGTAGTTAAACGGCATAACAGGTCATTCGCATTGACCAGTTCGGAGTTCAATTCTCCGCGACTCCACCATTCGACTCGCTCCGCTCGCTCATGGCAAACCAGAACTTAGAGCATCTGCTTGAGGCGGTCGCGCCAACTGTTCTTATCTTGCATTGCCCCGCCGCAAGTACCGCTGTCTGGCGAGTTGTTATACTGCTCGGCGTTTGAGGCCATCGTTACGAATTCTTTTTCTAAATCCGCATTACTGGTCGGGCCAAAATCAACCAACAGTCGGTCTTTATCGCCAATTACGCGGCTAACGATATTATCAACTTTTTCGCCATTTAGCATGAAACTCACCTTATTAGAAGAGTCCGCTAATAGAACCTTATCCGGTGTACGGATAACTTTGGGATCGACTACCCAGCCCACGTTCTGGAAGAATTGCCCCCAGGTGACGGCCTCGTCTTCAACGTGCACGACATCATTAACTCTATCGTGCATGTGGGCTCGGGCATATGGAGTCATTTCATGATCATTCTCGCCAGTGCAGCTTTCGCCGCCAATATAGTAAAAAATATCCTTAAATTCTTCTCTTTGACCATTTAAGTAAACGGCAAAATTGGCATGATAGTGCACACCCTTTTCAGGCTGGTAGGTCACGAACCTAATACCGAGAATTATCAAAGTGCCAACTAACAGACCGATACCGCCGGCCATAACTTGTTTCCGATTTAGTTTTTTCAACATTAGTCTATTGTAGCTTGGCTAGTTCGTTTTTCAGCACATCATTTTGAATGCCCATCTTGGCATCGTCAAATGTATAGCGGACAATGCCGTCTTTATCGAGTATGAGATAGGTGTGTCCTGGCTGACTGCCGCGGTGCATCGATGATGGCAACGTTAACATGTCGTATTGTCTGGAAACTTGCTTGTCTGTATCCAGCAAGATCATACCTTTGCCCAGTTCCGGCATTTTGGCTACCGCTTGTTTCCATTCGTCAGCCGTGTCGGTGACAATCGAAGCCGTTACAACCATATCTGAATTGAGTTCCGGTAGGGCCGCCATTTGGTTCCAGCAGGCCGGATAGCACATAATGCCTTCATTGAAGAAGAGCACTACTTTTTTGCCTTTTTGCTGACTCAAATTAAATAGATTACCGTCATAGGACATTAGGCTAAATTCCGGCGCTGGCTGACCGACCATAGCGGCTAGCGGCTCCGGTGTTTTGGTTTCTTTTTGATTGCTTTCGCCAAACAAGCTGGCGCCGCCGATCATAAGAGCGGCTATTAGAATTAGGATGATAATTAATTTTTTACTCATGTGATTTCTCCCCATTAGTAGCTTGCTTATAAGCCAGGCGGCCGATTATTAAAAATAGAATGATAAACAAAATCGCCCAGACCAGTTCTGGTATTGAACCAGTCAATCGGTCAAAAAATCGAGTCAGGCGGGCGGCAAGCAGGTTAATTTGCAGTTGATAACCGGTGCCAAAAACATCTGGATTAACCCGTTCGTAAATTAAGATGAAAAGACCAAAAGCGCTAAAGACAATACCGGAAACTAAATGTGACAGGCTGATGGAAATCTGCCGGCCAAATAGGGAGTAGTTAACCCGCCGCTTGAGTGACTCAAATTTTTTAATCAGAGCTTTTTTGTCAATTAACAAAGCCATAATAAATAGCGGTACGACCATGCCAATCACAAAGGTTAGAGCATACAGACCGCCTAGCCAGACTGAGCCGGGCAGTGCGGATAACGCCAAAACACCGGCTAAGACCGGCGCGCAGCAAGTGGTAGCCACACCAGAAAACAGACCCAGTACGTAAATCGAACCAAAATCATATTTTTGCAAGCGAGGATGAACATGCACCGGCAGCATAAAAGACTTGCCTAGCAGTAGGGCTACACCCATGGCTAACATAAAGGCACCGCCGATAGTGAAGAACAGACTATGGTTGTCGGTAAAGAAAGTACCAACTGCGGCAATACCTAAACCGAGCGGCAGAAAAATGGTCAGCATACCGAGGAAATAAACAAAGGTCATCAAAAAGATCTTGGTTTTGGTGCGAAAAACCGAAGCCAAATAAGCCGGCAGCAAAACGCCGATGCAGCAGGGAGCGAACAGGGCTGCCATGCCGGCAATAAAGGCTGTTAAGAATGAGGCAGCGGCAATTAGCTCCATCTATAAATCCTCATCGCAGCAATTAGTAATGGCTTTGGCAATTTTGGCCTTGCCTGGATCGCTAGCGTAAATAAAACCGGTCCAAGCCAGCAACCATAAGACGGTTAATAGGCCAAAGACTGATAGTTCAATGTCGTTAGTAATCAATATATAGCCAACCGCCGTCATGCTTAAAAAGAAGGGCAGACTGAAAATACGTAGAGCCTTCGGCAGTTTGCGGTAGGCGAAATAAAAGATGCCGGTTATGCTTTGGCCGATTAATAAGCCGAGAATAAGGGTGTTACTGAACTGATCAGTTTTATATAAAAACAGCAAGACCAACCAGACCGAGGCAACTGCCACGCAGAGTGAACACAAGGGCTTTTTGGTTATGCTTTTTAGAGTCAAACTAGCGATGAAAACCAGAGAGATTGCCAGAAAAATGTAAAACATTAACTTCATGCTACATTAACAAATAGATATATTCAAGTATTCGCATATAAAGATGATTGTGCTATTATTTTTTTATATGTATCAGCAGATTATTGGCCTAGAGGAAGAAACCTTTAAAGTCTTAGCCAATCGGAAGCGGTTGGAGATTTTACGGCTTTTGAGAAACCGAGATTTGAGTGTTAATGAAATGGTAGTTATGCTCGGCATGCGCCAGCCGAACTTATCGCAGCATCTGACGCTGCTGCGCCAATACAAATTGGTAAAAGTTAACCGTCAGGGGCAGAAGGCTTTCTATTCACTGGCTGATAACAAGATCACCAAAGCGGTAGAAATGATCTATCAATTTTTGCAAAACCAATACGGCATAAGCTCCGAATTACCGGCCAAAGTTCTGTTTCCGATTGTCAAAGATATTGTCTGCGGCATGCGACTTTCTGCTTCCGAAGCTTTTGATAAGGTCCAACATCACGGCCACACTTACTATTTCTGTGCCAGCGGCTGCCAGCAAAAATTTATAAAAAGTCCTAGCCAATATGTGAGGCGAAAGGAAGTAGTCAGTGGATCACGGGCATAGCAAGAGACTAATAGTTATGAGTTTGATTGCAGTTTTGGTAGCACTGGTGTTGGCTAAGCTATTTGAGATTGATGCACTGCTGTTACTGCTATTACTATGCCCCATCATGATGATAGTAATGATGGTTAGGATGGACGATAATCATAAACATTAGAAAGGAGAACATCAACCATGAAACTTACAAAAAATAAACTGGCAGGGGCTTTTGCCCTATCAACGGCGGTAGTTTGGACTTTGTGCTCGGCGTTGGTAGCAATTTGGCCAGATTTTGCCTACAAAGTCACCAAATGGTGGCTGCACGGCATGAACATTGATAGTCTTGGCGAGTTTAGCCTAAGCTGGGATAACTATCTAACGGGCGGCCTGACGCTGGTGATTTCACTTTGGGTTATAGGCTATGTTCTAGGCTGGAGCCTGGAGCTTTTTAGCAAGTCAAGCAAGTAGTAAAGGAGGATAGCGATCATGATGGGCGGATCAAACTGGGGGCACGATATGATGGGCGGTTACGGCCTAGTCGGCGCCATTTTGTGGATTGTCATTGCAGTTGACCTAGTTTTACTAGGCGTCTGGCTAATCAAACAAATCCAGAAGCGATAATGAACGATCGACGAAAAATTTACACTTGTCCGATGGATCCGGATGTGAGGCAAGACCAGCCCGGATTATGTCCTAAGTGTGGTATGTCGTTGATTGCCGAGACAAAAAAGTCTCACGCTAAACATCCATCTGGAGAGGTGAAGCAGGATAAACATATGGAGCATGATAAACATGCCGGCCACTCCGTTGCCATGTTCCGCGACCGCTTTTGGTTAAGTCTGTTTTTAACGCTTCCGGTTTTGGCATATTCGGAGACTATCCAACAATGGTTGAATTTTAGTCCGCCGGCCTTTAGCGGCTCACGCTATATTCCGTTCGTCTTAAGCACAGCTATTTTTCTTTACGGCGGCCTGGTTTTTATCAAGAGCGCGTTCGGCGAATTGAAAGGCCGACGGCCGGGGATGATGACTTTAATCAGCCTTGCCATTACGACCGCTTTTGTTTATAGCGTGGCTGTCCAATTCGGCTTATCAGGCCAAGCCTTCTTTTGGGAACTGGCTACTTTAGTAACCATCATGCTACTCGGCCATTGGCTAGAGATGGCCTCGATTAAAAAAGCCCAAAGCGCGCTAGATGCCATTGCCAAACTGCTGCCGGACAAAGCCGAAAAGCTGGTAAACGGCCAGCCAAAGACAGTCCTAGTTAGTGAGTTAAAAGTGGGTGACTTAGTTTTGGTCCGGCCGGGGGCGGCCGTGCCAGTAGACGGCGTGGTGATGGAAGGTAGCTCATCGGTTAATGAAGCAGCTATTACTGGCGAATCTAAGCCAGTCGCCAAAAATAAGGACGACGAGGTTATTGCCGGCACTATCAATCAGGATGGTTCACTGACAGTTAAAGTTACTAAGCTCGGCGAGGACACGGCTCTGGCCGGTATCATGCGCTTAGTAGCCGAGGCAGCGGCCTCCAAATCGAATGTTCAGATGTTGGCTGACAAGGCAGCTTTTGTACTAACTATAGTGGCTATTGGCGTGGGCTTGATAACTTTCTTGGTTTGGCTGCTAACCCGCGATTCCGGCTTTGCCTTGGAGCGCAGCGTCACCGTGCTGATCATCGCCTGTCCACACGCTCTGGGTTTAGCCATCCCGTTGGTGGTGTCGATTTCGACTTCGCTATCGGCCAGTAATGGTCTGCTGGTGCGTAAGCGTTTAGCACTGGAGTCAGCCCGTCAATTGGACTGGGTGCTGTTTGATAAAACCGGTACCTTAACCCGCGGCGAACATGGTGTAACCGACATTTGGCCGGCCAAAGGTTACACCAAAGAAGATATCTTACATCTCACAGCCAGCCTTGAACAAAACAGCGAGCATATTGTTGGTAAGGGTATTGTCAACGAGGCGCACGGTAGAAATGTTCAGCTTGATAAAGTTGAAGATTTTGCCGCGCTGCCCGGAGTTGGCGTCAAAGGCAAGCTTCATGGCAAAGATAACTTTGTCGCCGCCAGCCACCGGTACATCGATGAACATAAGCTGACCTTGCCAGCCGAAATTGCCAAATACAGCCAGCAAGCGGCTGCCGAAGGCAAAACCGAAGTTTATCTAATCAAAGACGGTAAGGAAGTAATTGGGGCGATTGCCCTGGCCGATATTATTCGTAATGAATCCAAAGCCGCCATATCTGCCTTGAAGAAAATGGGCTACAAGACGGCCATGATAACCGGTGATTCGAAAGATGTGGCTGGTTACGTCGCCAGGCAACTTAACCTTGATCAGTACTTTGCCGAAGTTAAGCCGGAAGATAAGTCTGCCAAAGTCAAGCAGCTCCAAGCTGGCGGCCAAAAGGTAGCTATGGTTGGCGATGGCATCAATGACGCGCCAGCCCTAACCCAAGCCGACATTGGCCTAGCGATTGGCGGCGGTACCGACGTGGCTATCAAATCGGCTGATATCATTTTGGTCAAAAACGATCCACGTGATGTGGTTAAAGTCATCAAGTTATCCAAAGCGACTTATGGCAAAATGAAGCAGAATTTGGCCTGGGCTACCGGCTACAATGTTGTAGCAATTCCGTTGGCTGCCGGCGTATTGTATAAAGCTGGTATCGTCCTAGCGCCAGCCCTGGCCGCCGTCTTTATGTCGCTTTCAACCATCATCGTCGCCCTCAACGCCCAACTCCTTCGCCGCCTCCAGCTTAACTAGTCATAACAGAGATATTTTTGTATAATCTATTGGCTTATTGTAGCTCTACAATTTTGCAAAATCGTGCTTTAGCAGAGCTTTGCAAAATTGAGAGGAGCAACATAGCGCTAAGCCGAAGCTTTTGACTTTCAGTCGAAACGAGGCAGGCGCGTAAGTCGCGACGAGGGGCATTGGCGCAGCTGGCTAGCGCAACCATTAATAATCTGGCTCGATACGGGGATATAGCTCAGTTGGCTAGAGCGCTTGCATGGCATGCAAGAGGTCCGGGGTTCAAGTCCCCGTATCTCCACCAGCACAAATAAGGAAAACATAAACAGCCACCGGCTGTTTATGGGTCAAGGGTTCGAATCCCTTATGCTCCACCAAAATAGGACGGGAAGGTCCAGGATTCGACTCCCTGCATCTTCAATAAGTCAAAGTGCTAACAGATAGCTTGCTATACTTGAGTTATGAACATCGTGGTCAATGGCCTGATGACGAATTATCTAAAAGCCGGCAGCGGCCGCAAAGTCGTAGTCTGTCTGCATGGCTGGGGCGTCGATTCTACTAATTTCGCTCGACTGATTGAAAAACTGCAGGCAAAGTATACTATTTTAGCACTCGATTTACCTGGTTTTGGCGGCAGCCAAGAACCGCCCGGAGCTTGGGGAGTCGAAAACTATGCCAGTTTTGTGAACGCCTGGTTAAAGAAAATCGGACAGAAAGAAATTTATGCTCTCATTGGACATTCCAATGGCGGTGCGATTGCCATCGCGCTTTTAGGCAATGGTTGGCTTAAATCTTCTAAATTAGTTTTGCTGGCTTCTGGTGGCATCCGCGACATTTATAAAATGCGACGACTATTTCTAAAAAGCGGAGCCAAAATTGCCAAACTCCCAATCCAGCTGCTACCGAGACGAACCCGGGATAAAGTTAGGGGCAGAGTATATAAGACTATCGGTTCAGATCTGATGCTTTTACCGGAGCTAGAACCTAGCTATAGAAAAATAATCAGCCAAGATCTGCAGTCCATCGCCACTAAAATCAGGCAGCCGACATTGATAATTTATGGTAGTGGCGATAGGACCACACCGGTCAAATATGGCCAGCTGTTTAATGACGCCATCAAGGGTTCACGATTAGAAATCATACCCCAGGCTGGTCATTTCATTCATCAAGAACAAGCCGAAAAGGTAGCCGCCATGCTGGAGGAATTTCTGGGTGCTTAAATCGCTGGTTTATATGTATCGGCTGCGTTTTGCCCAAACAATTATTTATATGCTGCAAGCAACTGAATACGATGTTAAAACATACCTAGGGTGGCTATGGCGGGTAAAGGATTTTGAAAAGGTCAGCTATAGACGATCGCTGATTAAAACTCGCCGTTCATCGATGCTACTTTTGGCGATTAAGCTGGGCATGTTGGTGCAATTCGTTGTAGCCATAGCCTGGGCTACCCTGGCGATCAAAAATAAAGAGCCCAATGGAATATTCGCGGTTGATTTGTTCCTAAGTACCCCCTTAGTGTGGTCCCATTTGGTGGTCCTACCTTTAGTCCTAGCCCGATGGTTCTGGGTGCAACCACTCAACCGGGTTGATGTGGGACGTTCAAAAAAAAGCTTCGAAAAACATCAGGCCATAAAAATCGCCGTGGCCGGCAGTTACGGCAAGACTACCATGAAAGAAATTTTATACACCGTGCTTTCAAGTGACTCCAAAAAAGTGGCAGCTACGCCAGCCAATAAAAACGTGGCCATCAGCCATGCCCAATTTGCCAAGCAACTAGAGGGCGACGAAGATATTTTGATTATTGAATTCGGCGAAGGCGCACCGGGCGACGTGGCCGCCTTTTGCAGAACCGTTAAGCCAAGCATCGGTATAATTTGCGGTCTGGCGCCGGCTCATCTTGATAAATATAAAACTTTGCAAGCGGCCGGCGAGGATATATTTTCACTGGCCGACTATCTTGGTCATAAAAATATTTATGTTAACGGCGAAAGCGAGGCGCTTAAATCTTTTCTCAAGCCCGGACATCAATTGTATGACGGACGTCAGGCTGCCGGCTGGGCTATAAAAGCTGCCAAATCATCAATTAACGGTCTTAGTTTTGAGATGACCAAAGCCGGTAAAAGCCTAAAAATCAAAAGCCAGCTGATTGGTGAACACCAGATTGGACCGCTGGCTCTAGCAGCTGCCCTGGCCGATAAACTTGGTCTAACTAAAGAACAGATTGAAAAAGGTATTTCCAGAGTCGAATCATTTGAACACCGCATGCAGCCTCGACAAGTGGACGGCGCCTACATTATTGATGATACATACAACGGCAATATCGATGGTATGTTGGCCGGCTTAAAACTTCTCAAAAGCCTGCCAGCTAAACGCAAAATCTACGTCACGCCGGGTCTAGTCGATCAGGGCAGTGAAAGTCCGGCGATTCATCAACGCCTGGGCAAGGCAATTGCCGGCTCTGACGCCGATCTGATAGTACTGATGAAGCATTCGGTTACAGATGATATAGTTGCTGGCATCAAGCAAGGAAAATTCAAAGGTGAGCTAAAAATCGAAAAAGACCCGCTTAATTTTTATACCAACTTAGACCAATTTGTGGCGGCCGGCGATTTAGTACTGATGCAAAACGACTGGCCGGATAATTACAATTAATTGTGGATAATTGCATTGACTAATTGTAAGTCGTCTCTATAATTAAATTTACATGAAGACTATTGCAGTTATTTTCGGCGGCCGGTCAACTGAACATGACGTCTCTATAATTACCGCCATTGCCTCTGTTATCAAGCCCCTGGAACTGACTAAACAGTACAAAGTCGAAGCCGTTTACATTGCCAAAGACGGATCGTGGTATTGGGATGATAAGCTCAAAGATATCAAGCTCTATCAAAGTGGCGAAATTGATGATTTTATGCGCCGAGCACCGAAAGTCCACCTGCTATTTGATAATGGTCTAACCCTCGTAAAATCGAGCCAGTTTGCCGGCCGTAAAATGTACCGCAAGATAGACATTGTCTTCCCGGCCATGCACGGCACCCACGGCGAAGACGGCGAGTTGATGGGACTTTTAGAAATGGCTAATGTGCCCTACGTTGGCTGTAATTTTCGAGTCAGCGCCGTGGCCATGGACAAAGTTTTGGCCAAGAAGATTTGCGCCAGTTCGGACATCCTAAGTACCCCATGGACCTGGTTTTACTCCAGCCAGCTAAGCCAGCCTAAGCAAGCCATGACCAAAATAGCAGATCTTAAATATCCACTATTCGTTAAACCTGCCCATCTCGGCTCAAGTATCGGTATCTCGAGGGTGCAGACCGAAGCCGAGTTGATGAATGCGTTAGAAGTGGCGGCCCATTACGACGATAAGATAATCGTGGAACAGGAGGTACCTAACGTTATCGAGGTGACCCTGCCAATCATTGGCAATGAGGAACTGATACCGGCTTTGCTGGAGCGGCCGATGACTAAACCGGAAGATTTCTTTGATTTTGATACCAAGTACATGCAGGGCGGCAAAAAGGGTAAAGGCTCGGGTAAAGCTGGCGCTCAAGGCTACAGCGAAATTCCGGCCAAATTACCAAAAGAACTTTATGATAAGGCCGAAAAGACTGCGTCGGCCGTTTATCGAGCCTTGGGCTGTAGCGGCATCGCCCGCGTCGACCTTTTAATTGATTCTAAAACTGGTGAAGTTTACTTTAACGAAGTTAATCCGCTGCCCGGCGGCCTGTATGCTCACAACTGGCGCAAGGCTGGAATCTCTAACGTCGATCTTGTAACCAAACTTATCGGTCTGGCCGAACAGAAATGGCAAGCCAAACAAAAATTGACAACCTCATTCAGCACCAGCTACCTCAAACAGTTCTAGTGCTGGTAGAATTAGAAACAAGATGAAGCGGTATAACCCGAAGGTAATTGAGCCCAAATGGCAGAAGGTTTGGGACGAGACCAAGATCTATCAGGCGACTGATCCGCTGTCCAGCGGAAAATCTAAACCTAAGCGCTACGTGCTGGAGTATTTTCCATATCCAAGTGGTGCAGCCATGCATGTTGGGCACGTCCGTAATTATACGATTGGCGATGCAGTTGCTCGCTATGGCCGGATGAGGGGTATGAATGTCTTGCACCCAATGGGTTGGGATGCTTTTGGTCTGCCGGCTGAAAATTATGCTATCAAAAGTGCTATCAGTCCACAGGAAGCTGTAGCTAGAAACATCGCCCATTTTAAAGAACAGCTAATGCAGATGGGCTTTTCTTATGATTGGTCGCGCGAAATTAACAGTACTGATCCAAACTATTACAAATGGACGCAGTGGTTTTTCTTACTGTTATTTAAGCGCAGTCTAGCCTATCAGCAGGTTAGTCCTCAGTGGTGGTGTCCATTTGATAAAACCGTTCTAGCCGATGAGCAAGTGGAAAACGGTCGCTGTTGGCGCTGTGGTAATGAAGTCGAACGCAAAAACTTAAAGCAATGGTTCTTCAAGATCCGTGATTATGCAGACCGGCTAGACAAAGATCTAGATAAAGTCAATTGGTCGCCAGCCATTAAGGCCATGCAGCGTAATTGGATTGGCCGTTCCGACGGCATGCTGTTTGAAGCCCCGGTTAAAGGTACCAAAATAAAACTAAAGACATTCTCTGCTCATTTTGAAGCCTTTCGAGCCGACACCTTTGTGGTAATAGCGCCGGATCACCCGAGCCTGCCGGAATTGGTTAAGGGAACAAAAGATGAAAAGAAGGTTTTGAATTTCGCCGAAGAAATTCTCAAGAAACGTGTTAAGCAAGGCTTTACCGACGAAGAACACGTTGAGGGTATTTTTACTGGACGTTATATTGAAGACCCAGTTGGCAATGGCGATTTACCGATCTGGGTAGCCAGTTATGCTTTAGCTCATTATGGCACCGGGATAGTCAAGTGTTCAGCCCATGATGAACGTGATTTCAGATTTGCCAAAAAATACAACCTAAGGCTTAAACCAGTTTTGCTACCGGCTGATCAAAAAGAAGCCAAGAAGGTAAGAGATCAAAAATATTGCTACTCCGATATGGTCAATGGAATTCTAGCTGAACCAGAAGAATTTGCCGGCAAACGGGCCGGCGATGTGCGCCAGAAAATAGTTAAGTACCTTGTCGAGCAAAAACTAGCCAAGCCGCAAATTTCGTACAAAATCCGAGACTGGCTGATATCACGCCAACGCTACTGGGGTGCGCCAATCCCAATTATTCATTGCCCAAAGGACGGAGCAGTCGCAGTTCCCGAAGCCGATTTACCGGTGGTTCTGCCCGAAATGAAAAGCTATGAGCCGAGCGGTGATGGTCATAGTCCGCTAGCCAGAGTGGCTAAGTTTGTGAACACAAAATGTCCAAAATGTGGTGGTTTGGCCGAGCGGGAGACCGACACCATGGACGGCTTCGCTTGTTCGAGCTGGTATTTCTTACGTTTTGCTGATCCTCATAATCAAACCAAGGCTTTTGATAAAGATAAAGCCGAATTCTGGCTGCCGGTTGACGATTATATCGGCGGCGCTGAACATGCCGTCATGCACCTACTTTATGCCCGTTTTTGGACTAAGGTAATGTTCGACGAAGGTCTGATCGGTTTCGATGAACCGTTTAGTACATTGCGCAATCAAGGCATGATATTAGCACCAGATGGTCGGAAAATGAGCAAAAGTTACGATAATACAATTGAGCCAGACGAACTGATAGAGCAAGGCTACGGCGCCGACTCAATCCGTTTAATGGAACTGTTTATCGGTCCCTGGAATCAGTCGGCTAACTGGAGCGTAGAAGGCTTGGGTGGAACATTTCGTTTTCTACAAAGGGTTTGGGCATTAGTTGAGGACTTTTTAGAGACTGATGCTAAGGCCAAGGCACATAACGATGAGCTTGCTGTCCAGATTAAACGAACTGTCCATAGAACTATCAAGCGAGTCAGCCAAGATCTGGATGAGCTTGGCTTTAATACCGCCATCGCCGCTTTAATGGAGTGTGTTAACGAACTTTATAAACTTAAATCAGACCGTAATTTTGAGCTGGCACAATCAGCATGGGAGGAAGGCTTTATTGCCCTAAGCCAGCTGCTGGCACCGTTCGCGCCGCACATTGCCGAAGAACTATGGGCCGATTTAGGCCAATCCGGTTCGGTTCATGTTAGTAAATGGCCAGCTTGGGATAAGGCGCTAGTTAAAGAAGAGCTGATAACTATTGCCGTTCAAATCAATGGCAAAATCCGGGCCGAAATAGAGGTTAGTGCCGATACAGCCGAAGAAGCTGTGGTCGAAGCCGCCAAAAATGACGCCCGAGTCAAAACGGCTTTAGCTGGCAAAGCTATCAAAAAAACTTTTTACGTGCCGAGCCGACTCGTCAGTTTGGTTACAGACTAAAATTGGACTGTTATAATAAAATTAAGTTCAAAAGAAATAAGGAGAACCTATGGGCAAACCCAAGAAGCGGACCAGCTCCCGGCGCACTGGTATGCGTCGCTCCCACCAGTTAACCAAACTGGCCCACCGGGTTAATGCCAAAAGCCCAGTCAAAGTAATTATCGGCAAGCAGCCGACGGTCAAAAAAGACTAAATTAATCCTTAAAAATTTAGCAATGAAAACTTCAAAGTTCAAACTTCAAACTTCAGATAAATTTCAAAATTCAAATTATAAAGGTTTGTTTTTTGTTTTTTGTTTTTTGATTTTTAAGCGACCCGCAGGGAGCGTTTAATGAGCGCTAACCGACACCTTGGAAGAATAATTGCTCTGCAAACACTTTATGAGCAGGATTTCCGCGTTGAATGCGGCGATAAAGGCTTTAATTTGACCAAGGCCTTAAACCGTAACGTCAACCGCTATAAAGAGACAGTCGATGATAAACAGTTCATTATTAACCTCGTCGAAGGCGTGGCCAAGCTGCAGAAGAAAATTGACGCCATTATTGCGCCAGTTGCTCCGGAGTGGCCGATTGAACAGATCGCCCGGATGGACCGCGTCGTCCTGCGAATCGGCAGCTATGAGCTTTTATATGCCAGCGATGTACCGCCCAAAGTGGCTATCAATGAGGCAGTCGAGCTAGCTAAGGCCTTTGGCGGCGATAATTCCAGTAAGTTTGTTAATGGTGTACTGGGTACGATCTTGCGCAACAAAGAAGAGAAGAAATCAGTCAAGCCCAAGAAAGCAGCAAAAAAGGCGGCTAAAAAATGAAGATGCGTCGGCCAAAACCCATTCAAAGCTTCAAAAAGTTTGTCCGCCGCCACCGACCAGCTATTTCTGAAGTGGTACGCGAACCAACCGCCGGCGGTATAATTTTTCGGCGCAATCCGGCTAAAAAAGACCTGATTGAAATTCTGCTGATTGCTGACTCTAAAGGCCGTTGGACGATTCCTAAGGGCCATATTGACGAGGGCGAAACAGCTAGAGTTGCGGCCGAACGCGAGATAGCCGAGGAAACTGGCCTAAAAAAAATGCAGGTACTCGATTGGCTTGGTAAAATTAATTTCCGCTATCGTCGCGACAACAGCTTAGTTCTAATGACGACCGAAATTTTTCTGGTTCAAGCCATCGGCAATACCGATTCAGTTAGAAAAGAAAAATGGATGACTTCGCTGGCTTGGCTATCGACCGCCGAAGCCCTCGATAAAATAGAATATGAAGATATTGGTAAGTTAATCTTGCTAGCCTTGAAAAAAATCAGAAAAACAGGAGTATAATGCTGCGCATTAAGCAATTAGTAATTAGCAATCAGAAATTAGTATTAAAGCTAGTTCCTAATTCCTATTTTCTAGTTTCTGCGACTGAAAGGAGTCCGAGTGAACCTAAAACCATACCAGGATTTTGCTAAAGATAAATTAGGCGGCTTTAAAGACATACAGCTACTAGTGACGGCTTTTACTCACCGCTCGTACTTGAACGAACACCGTAAGACTGTCTTTGAGCATAACGAGCGGTTAGAATTTTTGGGCGATGCCGTTTTGGAACTGATTGTAACCGAACATTTGTTTTGCCATTTTCAAGAGGCAGAAGGCATTCTAACCAACTGGCGCAGCGCCTTAGTTCGCACCGAGAGCATTAGCGCGGCGGCAGCTAGCGAAGGCTTCGAGCCGCTGTTGCGCCTATCTCGCGGCGAAAAGCGCGGCAGCGAACGAGCCCGTCAGCAGATTTTGGCCAACTGCTATGAGGCAGTGATTGGTGCGGTTTATCTTGATCAGGGCTATGAGGCAGCCAAGACTTTTGTGGTTCGCACGCTTATACCGTCGCTCAAAGCAGTCCTGGAAAATGGTTTATGGTTGGATCCAAAGTCGCGTCTGCAAGAAATGGCCCAGAGCCGCGATAACGCTACACCGGTCTATAAGGTAATCGAAGAAAGCGGGCCCGACCACGATAAAACCTTTGTGGTCGGGGTATTTATTGATGAGGCGGAAAAAGGTCGGGGCAGCGGTCCGAGTAAACAAGCGGCTCAAGTCACGGCCGCCGTTAATGCCCTAAGGCACTACCTCGACTAACGTCAAATCCTAATTTCTAAACAAACCCTAAATTACAAGTTCCAAATTACAAACTTTAGGGTTTAGAGTTTCGAGTTTAGAGCTTGGCGCGGAAAGCACTTGTTTTCCGCGCCGCTTATCTGTAAAATGGCTGGGATATGTTGAGTTTAAGGTTAAAGCGGATCGGCCGGACTGGCCATGCCCAATTTAGATTAATCGCTCAAGATCGGCGGTTTAGTCCTAAATCCGGCCGGATAACAGCTTATCTTGGCAGTTACAATCCCCATACCAAAAAGGTCGAACTTGATGTCGAAAAGATTAATGCTTATCTAAAAAATGGTGCCCAACCCTCACCTCGCGTAGTCAAGCTCTTAAAAAAAGAGGGCATTAAACTGCCGGCTTGGGTAGCCAAGCCTTTACCAAAAAAGGGTTCGATCCGTAATCCTGATAAACGCCGTAGCACTCGGCCAGCCGGCGCTCCGGCGCCTTCACCCGCACAAACTTTGCCTGACAAAGTTTCGGCGGGCAAGCCAAAAACCGATATGCCTGCCGAGGCAGAAGCTAAAACTGTCGAAGAACAGCCGGCGGAGGCAAAAGCAGCGCCGGTCGAACAAAAACCGGAGACCCAAGCCAAAGAAGAGCCAAAAGACAAACCAGCAGCCGAATCAACCGAAACCCCAGATCAAGCTAGCCAGCCCGAAGAACCCACCACCGAAGACAAGTCCAAGCCCGCTGAGTAATTTTGATATAATCAAATCATTAACAATTGAGTGAGGAGTATTACCGTGGCAGTAAGTATAGACCAGCAATTCATTGAATATATCATAAAGTCCTTAGTCGGCCATCCAGACGACGTCAAGATCGAACGCCGCATAGACGAAAAAGGCGTGCTTTTGGAACTATCGGTCAATCCAGAAGACCTCGGCCGGGTGATTGGCAAACGCGGTTCAACCGCTCAGAGCATTCGGACTTTGTTGCGCGCCCTTGGCACTAAAAACGACGCTCGCTATAACCTTAAAATAATTGATACCGGCCCACCGCCTGAAAAAAGAGTAGAGAATACAGAGGACAGAGAACCAGTTCTAGCCGCTACGGCAGTTGCCACTGATGATACAGCAGCCGATGATACAGCCGCCGCAGCCGAGCCGACAACTCCAGCCGATGATACAACAGCTCCAGCAGAACCTGCGGTTGCTCCAACTGACGAACCGGCCAAAACGGCTGATGTTGATATGACTGAAGAGGAAGAGTTACCAGAAAAACCAAAAGAGTCTCACGATGATGTTATTTCTCGGACCCGAAAAGAGCTCGCCGACCTAGACGACCTCGACGTGTAGATAGCTTTTTCTCATCTCCTATCGATTGCTGAAGTAGATGACGATAACGCATGTTTTCTAATCTATATTGCATAACCATTTGTCGAGCTATCACAACTGTCTCTTCAGAAGCCGGTCGTCGTCGAAGAGCAATTTCTGTCAGATTAACCATCAAACCTTCGGTCGCTGCAGCTCCCAGATATCTAATCTCGTGGTCGAGGTCTGATTTTCTGTTCCAAGCATCCTCAATACCAAGAGCCTCAAAGCCAACTTTAATCTCGTTGTCCCGAATTATGGCCCGTCCGGTTATAGGGTCGTAATCCATAAAGAATCGAGTATAATACCATTATCATGATGAAAATTCAAATCATTACACTATTTCCGGAAATGTTTGAAGGGGTGCTCAATACCAGCATGCTCCGTAAGGCCCAGCAGAAAAAACTGGTTGACTATCAGCTGATTAATTTACGGGACTTCGGGCTTGGTCGGCGTAAAACCGTCGATGATACACCTTATGGCGGCGGTGATGGCATGGTTTTGCGGCCAGAGCCATTAGTAGAAGCAATCGAGGCCGCTAAACAAAAAACAAAAAACAAAAAACAAAAAACAATTTTGATGACACCGCGAGGTCAAAAATTTAATCAAGCTAAGGCAAGACAGTTAGCCAAGCTTGATAATTTGATTTTAGTTTGCGGTCATTACGAAGGCTATGACGAACGGATTACCAAGTTTATAGATGAGCAAATATCCATTGGCGATTATGTCCTAACCGGCGGGGAATTGCCGGCCATGGTGGTGATTGACGCCGTGACTCGATTGATTCCCGGTGTACTTGGCGGTGAAACCAGCGCTGAAGTCGAAAGTTTTAATCAGCCAGGCGTAATTGAATATCCGCACTATACGCGACCAGAAGATTTTCGAGGTATGAAAGTCCCAAAAGTCTTACTTTCCGGCGATCACGCCAAAATCGCCAAATGGCGCAAGTCTAGGCAAAAAAGAGTATTATAAAAAACAAGTAAGGAGGTCGTATGAAAACAGCTGAACAACAAATAAAAGACTGGTCACAAACTTTTGCCAATCCGCCTAAACTAAATCAACAAGCAACAATTAATGTTGGTCTACTATCCGTTATTTTTCTGGTAATGGCAGTCTTGCAACTAGCCAGCTTTAACGATTTTAAATTTGCTTTAGGTGGACTAGGCATCACCAGCAGTCCTGAAACCATGGCAGTAATTTTGATTGTCGCCGAAGTTTGGGCCGCGCTTGGCTTCTTGAAAATAAGACTGCATGGCTTAATAAGATTTTTTAGCGGCTTTTTTGCGGTCTTCGCGGCCGGCTTTTGGTTTCTCGCCAGTGCCCAAATTGTGACAAGTCTAAACGTTAGCCAAATATTCAACAGCGGTTTCTTTGGCAAATATCTTGCCCAGCAGCCCGGTTGGTGGACAATACTGGAAGCTAGTGTCTTTCTGTTCTGGGTAGTCTACGCCTTACGTCTGGCTAAGCGCTAAGGCTAGGAATTTTCACAGACTAGCAGGGCTTGGGTGATATTATACTGTCGAAGTAACGGAGGTTTCACCCGCCGAAACTTTTCATTTAGAAATGTATCGGCAATCACGCAAGGGAGCTAAACAACTTTAAAAGACGGCAAATATATCGACGAAACGTGACATAATTTAATGAAAAGTTTAGGAGGGTAAAGTGTTTAAACTACCAGATTTAGGTTACGCATACGACGCGCTGGAGCCGTATATCGACGCCAAGACTATGGAAATCCATCATGATAAACACCACGGCGGATATGTTGAAAAGTTGAACGCAGCATTGGAAAATTATCCAGACTGGGCAAACAAATCTATCGAGGAAATCCTGACAAATATTAAAGATATTCCCGAAGCTATCCGGACGGCCGTCCAAAACAACGGCGGCGGCCATCACAACCACACCCTGTTTTGGGAAAGTATGAAGCCCGGCGGCACTAAAGACCATCACGGCGGATTAGCCGATGCGCTCAAGTCGACCTTTGGCAGTTTAGATGAGTTTAAAGCCAAACTTACCGAAGCCGCGATTGGCCGTTTTGGTTCGGGTTGGGCTTGGTTGGTCAAGAACGGCGATAAGTTAGAAGTTTACTCCACAGCCAATCAAGATAGTCCATTGATGGAAGGAAAAGTCCCGATTCTTGGTCTGGATGTTTGGGAGCATGCTTACTATCTCAAATATCAAAACCGCCGCCCCGACTACATTGAGACCTGGTGGAACGTGGTCAACTGGGACTTTGTCGCTACAAGACTCAAATAGAGTCGTTGTTAAATTGACTACGGATACTTAACAAGTCAAGCATTAGACTGAAGATGTATAAAATACCGCCATGTCCATTTTTATAACATATGTTATAAATATGGATATTGAATAGTGCCATGCATTTATAAGCTAAGTCTTTGTAAACTTAATTATTCAGGACTTAAGAACGTTAGATTAGATAGTTTAGTTTTCGAGCTGGAAGAGTGAGCCGACTACTATACCAAAGATGGTAGCGATACCGCCAACGATTAAGATTTTCAGGCCGCCCTTAAGTGGACTAGTCTTGAGCAACCGACCTTTAAGAAAACCAAGCATAAATAATCCAGCTAAGGCAAAGGCGACGCTAAACCAAAGTGAGACTGGATATTCAATGAAAAGCACTGGCGCTAGTGGTATCATGCCGGCAAAGAGGTATGAAAAGCACATTAACAGTCCGCTAATAGCCGGATTTTCCGGCGGACGCTTCATTTTATCAAGCTCGGCTACGGCACTGTCACTTAGATATTCGCCGGCGCCCATGGAGGTGGCCTCGACGATGATAGCCACGATACCGCCGAGTAGAACCACCCGTCGGTTATCGGCGCCAATACCAATGCCGGCGATTAAGCCAGTGGTCGAAACCAAGCTATCTTCGATGCCAAAAATGACACTGCGCAGGTATTCCCTCTGGATAGTTTTCACGCTAGTATTATAACCTTATAATTAGGCTAGAACTATTGGGGAATGTCCAAGCCCAGCACTTAAATAATTCGGGATCGTCTAATGGTAGGACAACGGGTTCTGGTCCCGTCAATCTAGGTTCGAGTCCTAGTCCCGAAGCCATTCTATTAACAAATTCGGATTCTATTTACCCTTTGAAATTCGCTATAGCGAATGAAGTAGGGCCATCCCAGCCAAGTCGTTTAGGCTTGCCAACTAAACTTTCTCAATAATCGATATTAATTCTTGCAAAGAATTCACGCTATAGTCTGGCTGCTCCATTGGATTCTCGGGTTCTTCATTGGCAAACTCTCCATGTCTGACCCAAATCGTTGTTGCGCCTAAGCTGTTGCCAACCGCCAATTCAGACCTAACACGATCACCGACAAATATAGACTTTTGGGGTGCGTGCCTTTTTACAAAGGAGGAATAAAGGCTAGGGTCTTTAGGTCCTTCACGAAAATTGATATGTAAGAAGTAATCTTTAACACCTAGTCTCTTAACTTCTTTATGCATGTCCTGGGCACCTTTGCCAACCAAAACCGTGGGCACCTTTTTGTTTTTGAGAAAATTCAAGACTTCCAATGCTCCATCAATAAGTGACTTATTCTCCGGATCATACAAAGTTTGCTTCCAATCAAAAATGACAGTTTTCATCTTATCCTCCTTACTTTTTAATTAACTGCCGTATTTATGCTTACCGAACTAGCATGAACTAAATCGGTATCTTCGCAGCCTGTCGCCTTAATGGCAATTAGCTGGCCTTCCTTACCGGGGACCATAGAAAAGTACGGTGTCAACCGCACCCGGGCTGACATTGGCGTTGGATCATTTCCGTTGTCCTCATAGGCCATAGGCATCTCAGCAGCCTTAGTAAACTGTTGGACTATGTGTAATGACGACCTATCATCAAGGGCTTCTTTGACGGCTAAAGCCGCAGCCACAGCTGATTTCTTCTGAAGAAATTTAACACCCTCACCCCAAGAAGCATCTGTTCTGAATCCGGAAGGTTTAAGAACAAATGCCCGTTTAGATCTTGAAAACCTAGCCAGATCAACCGAAGATGATATACCGTTTGGCATACCGGGCACAAAATACTCCTCCTCGCCCACTATCCACGACGGAGGAACTACATGGCGTAAATGATTAAAGCCTCCCTCACCAAGCTCAGTCTCAAAGTAGCTCTCAAACCGCTTATCCCACAAGAGGGCTAGGGTGGCTTTCTCCTCCATGTGTGGAGTTGGTGATGGCAGCAAGTCATGGCCATCCGAGGTCGGCCCTGTAAGCAAAGAGGCTATGCTGGGGTCGGTTTGCAATTCTGCCAGATAAAAACCGCGATATATGGTCTTTGGGCTAGAACCATTTAAATTGTCCGCATGTGTGGCCTGCCAATCTCTGGATTGGCCAGAAAAAACTTCATCAGCCAGAAATGCCATCTGGCCGGCGAAGTGGCTGGTTTTTTGACTGTAGATAATACTGCCTTCAATGGGAGTGCTAGCCTGCATGTGGACTGAGAGTGTGCCATCATCAATCATGGTTTCATAATCTTCTTGCCTGTAGGCGCGGTTCAAGATCTCGGCCAGAGCTAGCCCAAAAGGCGATGTCTCAACTTCGCATATAGAAAATCCGCTGGCAGTGATAATTAAATCAGGTCTTATAAAAAGGTAGTGCGAAGGACTTATCTTGTCGCCGCAAAAAATCTCAGGTTTACCTCTATCTAGTAGTTGCTGAACTCTTGGATCTGTTCGGTAAAGCTGATCAACAGCTGAATAATAGCTGGTGATATCTGAACCAATGGCCTCAATTTCTTTTTTTTGATCCGGCGAGAGATTGAGAGGCTCTGGCGATACTCTAAAAGGTATTTTTTGTTGAGTGTCAAATTGCAGACGTCGGGGGCTATAGATGTTGTAATCCCCGATAACGGCCTCAAGTCGAGACCTCATAGCGAACCTCGCGTATTAAAAATAGATTATAAACCGCTGTTATGTGTCCGTCAAATTTACAAAAGCAGTTCTTACCTCGCTAACTGTGCTCAGCCATCGCAAATAAGACTTTGCCTTAGCCACTGGCGATTTTTTTGAGAAAGTTTAAGGTGGCGTCAATGTCCGGCAGACGGAAGCGTGCATTAGTTTGGCCTAATCCAACTTTTATAGTGTAGGCATCTTCAGGCAGAGCATTATACATATCTTCATCGGTGTAGTCGTCACCAATGCATACAATAAAATCAAAATTATCTGTCGCTAGCAGTTGTTCAACCGAGCCGCCTTTATTAATCTGGTTAGGCTTAACCTCAATAATTTTGCTTCCCTCATGGGCTTCCAAATCTGTCTTAGCCGTAAGCTTGCGTAGCTCTCTGATTAAACTTTGACTACGGACATAGGCCAGTTCAGTCGGCACATTTCGGTAATGCCAAACTAAAGCATGGTCTTTCTCTTCAATAGACGAACCAACCGTCCGCCGGACATAGCGCTCTAAGATTGGCATAATCAAGGCCTTATATTTGCGAAATGAACTTGGCTTTTGTGACCATCTACGATCTGTTTTCATCCAAGCACCATGTTCAGCTATTAGGTCAATTGGCAGCTTACCAAACCATGACTCAAGAGCATAGCGCGTCCGGCCGCTAACAATGCATAACTTAGTAGCCGGTTGCCCTGCCAACTTTTTAATTATTTTGACCAGGTCTTTTGATGGTTTAGCTAAGTTAGGATCAGGACTTTTGAAAAATTTCTGGATAGTGCCGTCGTAATCAAGTATGATCAAGCGCTTGGCAGCTTTCTTAAATGAACTTTTGATTAATCTGGTAGCCTTTGAGTCAAGCAGCTTGCTTTGTTGCTCAGCTTGCAGTTTCTTTACTTCATCCAGTTGTTCGATAAAATCAGCCGCCCAATCTTGAACGGTGTAAGTTGACAGTCTTTGTTGCATAACATCTAATCTGCGACGTTGCTCTTTTTTTGGCATCTCTAAAGCCTCGATAGTGGCTCTTTTTATACTTCTGACGCTATGAGGATTAACATGGATTGATTCCTGCAACTCGTCCATGGCACCAGCCATCTCGCTTAAGACAAGAACACCTTCGTTGTCTTGCTTGGTGGCTACATATTCTTTGGCCACCAAATTCATGCCGTCCCGAAACGGTGTTACCATAGCAATGTCGGCCTGCGAGTACAGGGCTACCATTTGTTCAAATGTCAACCGGCTAAATTGATAAGTGATAGGCGTCCAATGAGCGGTGGCGTATTTGCCGTTAATCCGGCCGATCGATTGGTCGATGGCTCGCTTTAAGTTCTGATAACTAGCCACACTTGTTCTTGAGGGGACAGTGATCATAATAAGCGCAATTTTGGCTCGTAGTTTTGGTTGTTCTTTCAAAAGCAGCTGGAAAGCTTCAAGCCGCTGCAAAATGCCCTTAGTGTAATCCAGTCGATCAATTGATAAGACAATTTTTTGCTGGCCATATGATTTTTTTATCAACTCGATTTCTTTTTTGATCCGCCGCGTGCCGACGGCTTTTTTAAAAAGCTGGTAGTCAATGCCAATCGGGAAAGCATCGGTTTTAATAACGCGGTCGTTGAACTGAATTAAGCTGTTACGATTCTCGATACCTAATATTCTGTAAGTACTGCTTAAAAAATAGCGGGCATAATCATAAATGTGGAAACCAACCAAATCAGCGCCAAGCATGCCCTCGAGGATTTCTTTGCGGTCTGGCAGCAGCCGGAAAATCTCATAAGACGGAAATGGGATGTGCATAAAGTAGCCGATCGAGGCTTTTGGCATAGCAGCCCTGGCCATAGACGGTAGTAACATCAAGTGATAGTCATGGATCCAAATATGGGAGGTTTTATCCGCTTCAGCAACGACCGCCTTGCTAAAAAGGCTGTTAACTTGGCGGTAGGCTGACCAATAGCGCTCGTCATAGCGAGTCAGATATTGAAAATAGTGAAAAAGCGGCCAAAGTGTTGAGTTGCAGTAGCCACCATAAAAATCTTTTATTTGTTTGGTAGTCAGAAAGATAGGCACGTAGCCAAAGGATCTAAGCTTTTTGGTAATAGCCGATTTATCGGCTGCCGTCAGAACATCGGCGCTAATGCCTGGCCAGCCAATCCAAGTTCGATCCCGCCTTTTATCTTTGAGCGAGGACATAGCTGTAGCTAGTCCGCCAGAACTGGGCTTGTAAACTAGTTTGCCGTTTTGCTGACTAACGCTTATTGGTAAGCGATTAGAAACAATAATAAGTTTAGCCTTGGCCATCGACTGCGCTTTGATGCGCCGCAACCTCCGTGACTGTTATAGGTAAAGGTAAGTATATAACAGATTCGGCGTAAATGGTGTGAATCTGATGGTTAGCTCAAGAGTTAACTGCAGGCTGGGGATTTACCATCTTGTTAGCTATACTTATTTTTAAGATGCCATCTGAACAAAAATTAAGAAATCAGGTCCGGCGTTTAATGCTAAAAAATCGCCGGCACTTCGGTCAGCATAGCTACACTGTTCCGTCACCGACCAGCTATCCCTTCCAGTGGTTCTGGGACAGCTGTTTTCATGCCATTATCCTTAGCTACCTAGATACTGCTGCCGCTAAAGCGGAACTCTTATCGCTGGCCTCTAAACAGTTTAAAAACGGCATGATTCCTCATATGATCTACTGGGAAGATCCACACAAATATACATTTCCCTCAATTCCTTGGGGCAAACACCGGACCAGCAGCATTGTTCAACCGCCAATGCTGGCTTATGCTACTTGGGCGGTTCATCAAAAAGACCCAGACAAGAAATTCCTAAGCGAGATGCTACCAGTTATTGTTAAGCTCCATAAATATTTTCTGACAATCCGCGATCCTTACAGGCATCACTTGGCTGGACTAGTCCACCCTGATGAATCTGGCGAGGATAATTCGCCGCGTTTTGACTCTGTTTTGCAACTCAAACCCAAACAAACCATTGATGCCAATTACCACAGACGTTTGATATTGGTTAATCGCTACCGCATTCAACAGTTTCGTATAAAAAAACACATGGAAAAATTCCACTGGGTACGCGATGTGCCGACAAATGCCATTTTAACCGTTAATCTTTTGTATGAAAGTTTGATTGCCGGGGAATTGCACGAGTTTAACCAAGCTACATGGGCCCGTCAGCAGTCAGAAGAAGTCGCTGCTGCCATGCGCAAATATATGCTTGAAGGTAATGTAATGTGGTCAACCATGGGGCGCAATTACCATCACATAGAAGTTAAAACGTGGGCTATATTTGCACCTCTTTTTGGCAATATTTTGACGCCTGAGGAGGCACATAGATTGGTTAGCGGACATCTGCTGAATAAAAAAGAGTTCGCTGCGCGCTACAGTGTACCTACTGTTGCTCTCAATGAACCATCATTTGATCCTAAAGGCTTTTGGCGCGGGCCAATTTGGATGGCGACCAACTGGTTCATCTACCTAGGCCTCTTAAACTACGGTTACGAGCGCGAAGCAGCTAAAATCTTGGAAGATTCTTTGATGCTGGTGACCAAACATGGATTGAGGGAACAGTTCAACCCACTAACGGGTGAGCCTATGGGTGCTTACAATTTTACCTGGGGCGGACTGGTTCTGGATATGCTGGCTCGCCAGAAATAGCCAGGCTCGTATGGCTAAGCTGCTTCCTTACAAATTCCTCGGCCGCATGCTATATTACAGGGGTCGTTAGAATCTGATTTTGGGAGTCACGTACCAGGCTTCGAGCAAAGCTCGAAACTCGGTACGTGGCGGAGCCAAATCAGTTGACTTTACATTCTAATTATTAAGCATATATACTGCTGGCCAGAATATGAGTTTTGAAAATAGACACCTATATGGTGTAGCTGCTGATGTTTTATCGCTGAGCAGGATAGTTGGAGCGCCGCTAGTTGCCAGTTGGCTAAGAACAACACCGCCTGAACAACGTACTCGGAAACATGGTCTAATTGTGGGAGCTCTCGGAGCGACCGACAAACTTGACGGCCTCTTAGGTCGTAAGGCAG
>MGCU01000009.1 GCA_001790525.1 Candidatus Saccharibacteria bacterium RIFCSPHIGHO2_12_FULL_47_16b | reverse complement strand
GGTCGGGCTGTTCGCCCGTTAAAGAGGTACGTGAGCTGGGTTCAGAACGTCGTGAGACAGTTCGGTTTATATCCGCTGTGGACGTAAGGAAATTTGAGAGGGGTCGATCCTAGTACGAGAGGACCGGATTGAACGCACCTCTGGTGTATCGGTTGTCATACCAAGGGCATTGCCGAGTAGCTATAGTGCGGCATAGATAAGCGCTGAAAGCATATTAAGCGCGAAACTAGCCTCAAGATTAGATTTCCCGCTGTGTCTCACTTTGTTCGACACGACAATTTTCATTGACCATTTTTCAGTTTTCATTAAATTTTCATTTACCAATTTTCAATGCAGCCCAGAGCTACATCTGATCAATGTAAAATGATAAATAATTGAGAATTGAGAATTGTAAAATGTGAATTGCTGTGGCGAGTGGAGCGAGACACAGCAGAGCCCCCAGAAAGACTATCTGGTTGATAGGCGCAAGGTGTAAGTGCGGCAACGCATTCAGCCGAAGCGTACTAATAGGGCCATCGACTTTTTGTGACCAGAACATACACGCCGCGTTAGAAAAACCTGGCAAAGCCAGGCTTTGTCTGACGCTATGGCGCAGAACTTTGTTGCTGACTCTGTGGTGCGTGCTCTCCGTATTTTCATACGGTTCGCTACGCTCCTCAAGTCGTGCCTCGTTCTGCATCCATCGTGTACGTTCTGGACAAACAATGAGTGTGCTTGACTAGCTATTAGTGGTCACCATTCGACGCGCTTCGCTTGCTCATGGCAAGTCAAGCGTAGCGAATGATCCTGAGTTTATCGAAGGATCAACTAACTTTTAAGTAGTTATTTGGCCGCAGTCGTCGTTTTAGCCACAACAATTTCTAGGAAATTGCGGTGGCTCGCTTTAACCCAAGCCGTAAAACTTGATGTTCCGTAACCCCGCCCATCTTGATAGGCGGGGTTACTTCATTCATGTTTTACAGCTGGGCGCAGCAACAAATTCGTAGGTTTTATGCTGGTGTTCATAGCGTGGGGGAAACACCTGTTCCCATCCCGAACACAGAAGTTAAGCCCCATGGCGGTTACAATACTTAGGTTTTAGCCTTGGGAAAATAGCAAAACGCCAGCATCAAGCCTATGAAAAAACCTCCGGAAGCAGAGGTTTTTTGTATTATAGGCAAACAGAGGTCTCTGGTTTAGGTTTTTCTGCTAGATTTTTGTTCTGACCACAATGTCTTGATCCAAAGCGCAGTTACTACGAGACCCACTGGTAACACAACGAACAAAAAATAGAATGGAAGGCCAATGTTGGCTCCAATTATACATTTTGGAAGAATTCCCTGTGCAGCATCGATTTGGGCCTGAGAGTAATTAACAGGACACTGTGGAGGATTAAACAAAGTTAGACCTAATACAATCAATAACGCCAATACAGCGGAAAAAACAATCAGTAGTTTAACTTTCGATGCGAAAGTCTGCGAGGCGCGAAAAGTCCCTTGAACAGCCATAATAATAAAGGTAATAAAACCTAAGAAAGCTATAAGAGAGGCGTCTTCCCATATGAAGCTAAGTACTAATGCAAAAAGGGCTAGTGCTAGTAATTTGACTGACTCTCCATATTTACCCATACATAAAATTATACGCGGGGAGGGCCCGGTGGAATAGTCCGCCACTGGCGGAATTCCACAGGCTAAAAGGCGGAGGGAATAAAGTTCTAGCCTTCTAACATGTATTTTTTGATGACTTCCTTAGTAAGCGGGAGCTGCAGAACTTCTTTTACCGATCGTTTGTACGGTATTGGGTGGCCTGGCTCTGGCATGATTGTGGCATAAGCTCTGCCATCCTCAACTATCAAAAAGCCGGGTCCTATCTGGTTGGGATCTGGGACTAAGCGATTACCGGGCTTTAAAAGATCAAGCTCCGAAACCATTGCTCTATCACGGTCGCTTAGACTAACAAAATATGCGCTACCGTCTTCTGGCTCTACTTTAGTTCCTGTTTCTGTGCTTTTGGCACTTGGTGCTTCGACCATTAAACTCCTTTGGAGTTATTTTGAGCTGGTTATAAAAATTTGCAAGCATAAGCACCTCCGTTTTTGTACGCGGGGAGGGCACAGTGGAATAGTCCACCTTTGGCAGAATTCCACGGGCTAAAAGGCCGCAGCACCATCATGTTGGTTCTGGGTAAACGGAGGCTTGCCCAGCTCTAAAACCTGAGCGGAGCAGTCGGTAATCGGATTGCGGAGCTTCAAGTCTTTAGTGCTGGGGAATAGCTTTTTAGTCCCTCACTTTTTGCTAGAGCAAATGGTGAGCGGGAGCCCGCCGGTTCAGGCTGATTCCAGAGTTTTGACTCGTACTTGCAGATTTTTGACTTCGTCCTGCAAGGCCTCAAGTTTTTCAGTTCTAATTTTAATGAGACCAACATCGTGCCGTGTCAATGATGTATCTAACTTTATTGCGGTTACATCATGTTCAATTTCTTCAAGCCTTTCTGCCATTTTTGGAATCTTTTTGACTTGGTCTTGCATACCACCGACAGCTTCTAAAATAGCCTCAAATTTACTATTCATATCCTCGAGCAAAACATCCGTATGATCAGTTTTGTCAGCCATGGATATATTTTAACACTATAGAAATCAGGCCTTTGTTGTAAAAATTTAAGGGAGAAAGGCAATAGAGCCGACCGGGCTTAGGTTGAATTAAAACTAGAACTTTGGTTTTGACTGTTCGTAGTGGTGACCACCTTGGATTTCTATACCAAGGCCAATTTCTTCTCCACCTTCTTGAACTGGGGACACTCGAGCATCCCATCCAGCTTCACTGATAAGGGCTGCCAAATCTCTTAACTCCTCCATTGACACTTCAGGCGGGGCCAGTCGGTGTATATGGAGTAATTCTGCACCTGTCATATCTCCACCATCAGTTAGCTCATAGAGAACAAAGGCTACTTCTGCAGCGTGAGCCTCTATGGGTGTTGAAGGTGTACCTTCGTGATGATCAAGTGTGGACATATTGAATTTCTGTCAAAACTATTATTACTAAAAATTTTGAGTTTGCAAGCAATAGCAGAAAGGCAATAGAATGCTTCTTTATTGTTTGTTAGAATATAGACACGAGCAAAATAGAAAGATGATAAATAAAATCTTGTTGCTAATCGGCGGCCTGTTAATCGCTTATGGGTCGACACCTTTGGTTTTAGCCCAAAGTCTGCAGTCCACCAATTACCGGATAGACGAACATTTTCTGGGGCCGGGCGGCTTGCTGGAAAGTACTTCGAGTAGTTATCAGTTTGGCGGTACTACCGGCGACATTGGCGTTGGCCGATCGGACTCCACCAATTTTCGGACAGAATCGGGTTTTAATACCACGAGCGAGCCGAGACTTAGCATGATAGTTAATACTTCGTCTATCAATTTCGGCGCACTATCAACTTCTACAACTGCCACTGCAACCTCTACCTTATCAGTACTCAACTACACCGCCTATGGCTATTCAGTTTTTACTATCGGTAATCCGCCGAGCACTGGCGGTTACACATTAGCAGGAATGAACCCGGCTCAAGCCTCTCAAGTCGGAGTAGAACAGTATGGCATAAATCTAAAAGCCAATACTTCGCCAACCACTTTTGGAGCCGATCCGTTGCAAGTACCAAGTGCTTCATTCTCCTATGGAATTGCTTCGACCGGATACAGCGTCGCCAATAACTATCGCTATGTTAATGGCGAAAAGATCGCCGAAGCGCCGCAGACATCCGGACAGACCAATTACACCATCTCTTACATTGTTAATGTTTCGACAACTACGGCCGGCGGGCAATACACCGGCTCACAGAGCCTGGTGGTTGTTGGTACCTATTAACACACAGGCTCTACGGGTACGACCCGTAGGTTTTCTACGGGTCGTACCCGTAGGTGGATGGGGGTTTGGTGCTGTGTGAGTTCTTCACGCACAGCTTGTGGATAAGTTGAACACAAAAAATGAAAAAATGTACTTGACTGTGGATAAGTATTGTGCTAATGTTTTACGCAAGGCTCAAAAATAAAAATGAAAATCAAAGGCCTACCTCACGTCAATTTGGATAAGTTGAACAAATTAGTTGCGCTTAGCGTTGCTATTGCATTCATGCTGCAGCTGTTTATGCCGTTAACGGTTTTTGCGGCCGCCGGCACACTAACCAGCCGTAAAATTACACTGGGCTCGTCAGCTATTAGTGGTACTGATAGAGAACATAAGTACGATTTCACCTTGAGCGGCACCGATAACCTCGGTTCAATCAAATTCGAGTACTGTACGGCTGCATCCGGAGCATGTGGAACGGTTACAGGTTTAGATACCGACGCTGCGACAATTGACGCGCAAACCGGGGCCACCGGCTTTACAGTTGACGCTACAACCACTACAACCACAGTCATTGGTATAACCCGAACGGCTGCCAGCGCCAGCGGCGCCGTTAGCTATACCTTCAGTGGAATAATCAATCCTTCTACGACTAACCAAACCTTCTTTATCAGGATCACCACTTACACCGCCGCCAACTTTACGGGCACTGACGACACTGGCGTTGTGGCTGCCAGTACCGCCAATCAAATTGATGTGTCAGCCTTGGTTGACGAAACTCTTACGTTCTGTGTCTATACCGGCGCTAACTGTGCCGCCGGTGGTTCAACAGTCAACCTCGGCACTTTATCGGCTAGCTCACACGCTGCATCTAACTTTGGCACCAGTAAAATGGATGCCGCTACCAATGCCAATAGCGGCTACGCTATTGCCTACGCCGCTGCTAATACTTTGACCGGACCAAATGGAACAATTACTGCCAACGCGGGATCCACTCAAGTGGCGGGGACTGAAGAATTTGGTATTAACCTTAAAAACAACACTGACCCTGATGTTGGAATTGACCCTGTGGGTGGCTCGGGCTCAGCTTCGGCCGGTTATGGTACTGCTGATTCCTTTAAATTTAATACTTCTGGCGAGCAAGTGGCCTCGGCTTCCGCCGCTACCGTAAGCACCACCTATAACGTGTCCTACGTGGCTGATATTTCTACAATTACGGAACCGGGCACCTATCAAACAACAGTCGTTTATATAGCAACTGCAACATTTTAAAGATGAGAATAAAAAGACTATCACTATTATTACTAGCCCAAGTCTTTGCGGTCACCATTCTTCTCGGCGGCTTGTTTCCTGTATTTGTGGACGCCGCCGCCATAACCAACCGTAAACTGACTTTATCAACCTCTAGCGCCGCCGCCGGTGCCGCTACCACAACTTATACATTTGACTTTACAGTTCCAAGCGCCACGGTCTTGCAATCGTTTGAGGTAGTTATTTGTACGACAGTTGCTTGTGGGGCGACCCCAACTGGTTTCTCTAACAGTTCATCCACATTATCTTCTCAACCAGTCAATCTAGGTGATGCTTCCGGCTGGACGGTTAATACCGCTACCGCTGGTAAACTGCGTATCAAAAAGACTGGCAACGTTGCTGCCCCGACCGGCTCGCAAACAGTTGTCTTTGGTAACGTCCAAAACCCAACTACAGCCAACCAGACTTTCTTTGGCAAAATAAATACCTATTCCGATGATGCCTGGACTACGCTCGTCGATAGTGGAATTGTAGCGGCCAGCACGGCCACTCAGATAAGTCTTACAGGCGTAATGAATGAAACACTGGTCTTTTGTGTTGGTACCTCAATAACCGACCAAGACTGCGGCACGATAGCTGGTAATAGTATCGACTTTGGTAGCTTCTCAACAACTGCAACTAAATTCGACGATTCAGTTATGGCAGCCTCCACCAATGGTGCTTATGGCTACTCGATAACAGTTAACGGTGCTACTTTGACTTGTACTACCTGTAATGGCACAAAAACTATTTCGGCTCTAGCCTCTCAAACTGCTTCCTCAACCGGCTCCGAGCAATTTGGTATTAACCTTAAGAATAATGCAACTCCTGATATCGGTGCAGAAGTTACTGGTACCGGAACCGCCACCGCTACTGCTAATTACGGCACAGTCGACCAATACAGATTTGTAACCGCCGATTCAGTGGCCAGTGTGGCCGGCTCAACTAACGCCAACACCTTTACAGCTTCTTATATCGTCAATGTTGCCGGTACTACCGAAGCAGGTACTTATACTGCCACCATGACCTACATTGCCACCGCGACGTTCTAGCACTAGCAGTTTTCAATTTACTCTTCCACAGCTTCCTATGCTTTTAGTGGACCCTCTACGGGTACGACCCGTAGGGCTTCTACGGGTCGTACCCGTAGAAACTTCTGTTGATGACTTTCCAGAAAATAGTCAACACCATGAACTATGGTAAACAAAGAACGGTAAACGCACGGCTTGCCCCGCACTAAATCCTGAGCGGAGTAGCCCAGCACTTAAGTTTTAAGTGCTTGGATTATGGAGCTTCAAGGTTTAGTGCTGGGGTAAACTGTAAAATGAAAACTGAAAATTGCTATAGCTTAGGTAAACAGTAAACTGTAAATGTAATATTGATTGTTTATTCAACTAGGTTGTTTTACAATAGCAACTAAGTGATAAAAAAGGCTGAAGCAGAAGTGTTTAAAAGAATTAGTTTTGGCGTCATCGCGGCAGTCTTTTTGATATTATCAGTGGCCGGCCTTGGTTTTGCTCAAGAGGCAACCCCGGGGCAGGGCCTCGAGATTTCGCCACCTTTAGTCGAACTTAATACTGATCCGGGTAAAACAGTTAGTTTTGAGATCCGCCTGCGTAACATTACTCAAGGCACGCTGATTGCCAAATCGGATGTTGACGATTTCGTGGCCCAAGGTGAAGAAGGGCAGCCAAAGCTTCTGACCGAAGCAAATGCCGAGCCGTCGCCTTATTCAATTAAGGGTTGGGCCCGGGCAATTCCGGAAGTCCGCTTAGTTTCTCAAGAAGTCAAAGCTACCACCATAACGCTTGATGTGCCGGCAGACGCCTCGCCGGGCGGCCACTACGGCGTTGTCCGTTATACGGCCGCGCCGCCGGAATTAGAGGGGACAGGAGTGGCCTTAAGCGCTAGTATTGGTAGTCTAGTTTTGATAAAAGTCTCGGGCGACGTTAAAGAAAGCGCCAAGTTTGAGGAATTCTTCACTACGCAGTCTGGCAAGCGTAAATCATTTTTTGAATATGGTCCGATTACCTTTGTCGAAAGAGTAAAAAACGAGGGTAACGTCCACTTTAAGCCAATTGGCACGGTTAGAATAACCAATATGTTCGGTAAGGAAGCAGGGGTGCTGACGATAAACGAAAAGGGTGGCAACGTCCTGCCTGCCAGTATCCGTAAGTTTGAACAAACCCTTAACAGCAAATGGATGTTTGGCCGCTACAATGCCGAGGCCAATATTCAGTATGCTGGGAAAAATATAAGCGGCTCGCTAAGCTTTTGGGTTATCCCTTATAAGCTAATAGCTGTTGTTTTAGGAGGCTTAATAGCCCTCTTCTTGGCCATCCGTTGGTTCTTACGTAAATACGTCCAGCGGGCGATATCTAAAGCCAGCTCAACTCCCAAAAAACCCAAAAAGAAATAAAAAAAAGACATCAGACAACAGACATAACAAAGAACAAATCCTTGAAGCATAAGCAAGAAAAAACTGTGCTATAGCATCAATCTTTCGTGCTTATGCAAACAAAACTATGCTATAGCATCAACTCTTTGTGCTTGTGGTTTTTTTAGGTTTGACCAAGTACAATGAGAACCGATGGCCAGAATAATAAAAAGCAAGCCACATGGACGCCTTAAATTAAGCCATCATCGCCATACCGGCAAGCGTTTGCCGCACCATCATACTTCCTACGGGGGTTTAATAGTTTTGACTGTTGTAGCCGGCATTATGCTGGCTTTTGCGACTGTTTCAACCCTTAAGGCGCAAACCCTGCAATCCTCGCAATCCGTATCTGTTAGCGGCGTCGTACCAGCCCCACCTCCGCAAGAAGCGGCCACAGTAACCCAACCAACTCTGGTGCGTGCCGAGGAATCCAAACCGGGCGAGCGGGGACTAGACTTTGATACTCTAGCAATCAGCGGCGTCAAACTAAAAGATACGATAGTCGAAATTTATAATAATGAGCTGTTGGCCGGTGCCGCTGGCTGTCGGTCAGAAGGCTATTCGCTCAAAATTACACCTCAATACGGTAATAATCTAGTTGTCGCAAAGGTAGTCGATAATCTTGGTCAGTACGGTCCGGATTCAAAAACCGCCAGCGTGGTTTATCTACCAAAAAGCAAGCTGGAGCCGCAGTTCTTGCTTTCCGGAGCCTCTAAATACTTCGGTCTTCAGGTAAACCAAAAGCACGAGCTGTTAATAAAGATAATCGGCGGGCAAGCACCATATGCCATAAGCGTTGATTGGGGTGATAATAAGGAAACGGATCTGTCTGTGCATCGGACTAGCGGCAAGGTAAAACTAAGTCATCGCTACGACACCACTGGCTGTTATAACATTATTGTTCAAGGAGAAGATAATAAAGGTGGCAAGGCTTACTTTAGAACCACAGTCTTAATTTCCTCACTGGCTGGAGCCGGTTTATCTAATACAGGCGCGGCTTTCGCCAATATTAGCGCTATTCCGACGCTGGGATTACTCTGGCCGCTGTACCTTGCAGTACTAGCTTTCATAGCGGCCTTTTGGTTGGGCGAAAAATATCAGGTCAGGCGAAACCATGATCTGTGGAAAACTCGACGACCGCGGTATTCCTAACAACATTTTCCAGAGCAGCTCTACTCCTTATAAATGCGAAATTTACAACGAAGTATAATTTTGTATGTATTTTGTTCGGAAGTACGATGATCAAAAGGTGCCAAAATGACTTGACTTAGCGCGCCAGACTGCTAATCTGTAATTACAGTTCTCAAACAAACAACAAAATGAAACAAAAAGGAACTGGCGTTTTTTCTATTGCACGAGTAGTCGTGGCCAGTGCTTTATTTGTTACGATCTTACTACTTTGGCTGATCGGTCCTCCAGCCGTTAAGGCAGCGGCCGGAATAAATGAACAACTTAATTTTCAGGGTCGCTTGCTCGATAGTACCGGCGCGGTGGTGGCCGACGGCAACTACAATATGCAGTTTAAGATCTACCAAGACGGTAACGGGATCTTAGGGGGCGGTGATGAAACGCTAAAGTGGACCGAGACCCGACTTAATAACAGCAGCCAAGGCGTAGTAGTAAAAAATGGCTACTTCTCGGTCAATCTAGGCTCTATCACGGCTTTTGGAGCCAGCGTCGACTGGAACCAAGATACTCTGTGGCTATCCATCCATATTGGCGGCACTGCTCCTACTTGTACGCCATTTTCCACCTGTGCTGGTGCCGAAACCGAGATGGACCCCTTCAAACGCTTAAGCTCAACCCCGTACGCCCTTAACTCCAAAACCCTGCAAGGCCTGACAGCCAGTAATTTTGTCCAACTGGCTCAAGGTATGCAAACAGATGCCACTGCTACCGCCACTGCCTCAATTGCCGTTAATCGTACTGCTGGGACAGGTCACGTTCTGCAACTACAAAAATCAAGCGCTGACGTTTTAGTAATTGACACCAACGGTGTTTCAACACTTTACGATGATGTTGATCTCACTTTGGCCGGCACCGAGAACCTGACACTTACCAACACCACCGGCAGCAACGCTGTTGACTTAATCAATCTGACACTAACTAACAACGACGCCGGCGCTGCCGCCCAGCGGGGGATAGTCCTGACCAATGCCGATTCGACTTCTACTACCGAGGCCCTGCTAGCACTGGATAACGCCGATGCCACCGCCTCATCGCTGACTGATGGTATCATTATTACTTCTTCGGGAGTCAACAACGGTATTGCCGATGCCATAGATGTCTCGGCCGATAACATCTCTAACGCCTTAAATGTGGGCGCCAATACGATTACCGGCGCCGGTTACTTGATAACTTCTACCGCTACCGGCCTAACCGTTAATTCAACTTCGGCCAACTTGGCTCTGCAAACAACTACTTCTGGCGATATTAACCTATCTCCGGCCGGCGGAGTCACCGTTACATTGCCCAGCGGGACAACCGATTTCAACATCAATGGGCTTGACAGCGATTCTAACCTGATCGTGACCGGTTTGGCCGGCAACAACGCCATTTTGTATGCCGACACTTCCGGAATCGTCAAAACTGCGGCCACTTCCACCGGCTCCCAATGTCTCTTGTCGGGTGCAGCCG
>MGCU01000008.1:12184-26761 GCA_001790525.1 Candidatus Saccharibacteria bacterium RIFCSPHIGHO2_12_FULL_47_16b | reverse complement strand
CTTGGGAAAAGAAAGGTAAAATTTTGTAATTTTTCCTAATCAATTTTTGGATTTTCCCAAGGACAGACCTCAACAGCATAAGCATAATTATAGCCTATAATCCCCGGCTAACGGTTGTGGTCTGCGAATTTACCGAACAGAAGCGAAATGTACATAAAAAATCATGCTCCTTGATTAAGGATAGTTATAGCTATATCTAATCGCTTGAGAGTTTCTTCCCTGCCCAGTACCTCTAGGGTGCCAAAAATCTCTGGCGAAACACTACTGCCAGAAATGGCAATTCGAACCACCGGAAACAGCACCGCCGGCTTGGTATCGAGTTTCTTAAGCAGGTCATTTAATCTGGCTTGGATGTCGCTATAGCTAAAATCACTGGCCTTAAGTTCGTCGACCAAGGCTGATAAAAATTTACCATAATCTGGCGGAGCTTTAACCAGCTGTTTATCAACCGGATTTTTATAGAAGTTTTTGACAGCATCAGCCGAGGGTGCTTCAAAGAAAAAGATGCTTAATGTGGTCAGTTCGGCCAAAAATTTCAAGCGTTCCTGAACCAGGCCGAGCACCTTTTTCTTATAGCTTTCATTTGCTTGCTCGGCCTTGGCCGGCCAAAAGTCAGCAGACCGCCTGTAAAGTTTATCCAGGCTTAAACTCCGGATATAGCGGCCATTCATCCACATCAAACGCTGTTCATCAAATCTCGCGCCAGCCCGTTGAACTCTGGCTAAGTCAAACTTCTTGACTAATTCATCTACTGAAAATATTTCCTGTTCAGTGCCATCGTTCCAGCCTAGGGAAGCCATAAAGTTAATTAAAGCTTCGGGCAAATAGCCTTCTTGGACGTATTCCAAAACATCTTTCGCACCATCGCGTTTACTAAGTTTCTTTTTGCCCTCTGGTCCCATAACATATGGCAGTGTCGCTAATTCGGGTCTTTCTATCTCGAGAGCCTCATAAAGGTTAAGAAATTTCGGTATGGATGGTAAGAATTCCTGACTCCTTATAACATGGCTGATTTTCATTAGGTGATCATCGACGATGTGGGCAAAATTATATGTCGGGAAGCCATCAGACTTAATAATAATAAAATCATCAATAGCTTCTTGGCCGGTTTGTAATTCGCCTAAGACAACATCCTGCCATTGATAGTTTTTAGGTTCTGACTTAAAGCGCAACGCCATTCGGCCACTCCACTTGGGTGGATTAGTCGGGCGGTAATTGCGATATAGAAATGGTTTTTTGGCGGCTTTAGCCTCTGCTCGCAAGTGCTCAAGTTGATCTTCTGCTGTTGGGTCGGCATAGGCTCTATCCTTATCTATTAGTTTTTGAGCCCACTGCCGGTAAATATCGAGGCGTTCAGATTGACGGTATGGACCATAAGATCCGCCAATATCCGGGCCTTCGTTGTAGTCCAAGCCCAATGCACGCAAACTGTCTATGATATGCTGTTCAGATTCTTCAACGTGTCGGGTACGGTCAGTATCTTCGATGCGTAGCAAGAATTGACCCTTTGCCTGTTTAGCTACAAGCCATGCAAAAAGGGCAGTTCGGACTCCACCGACATGCATAAAACCAGTCGGACTCGGTGCAAACCGTGTTCGTACCATACTTAAAGCTTATCAAACCCTAAACCCTAAACCCTAAACCCTAGACCCTAAACCCTAAACCCTATTTTCTACTGGCCAGTGAACAAGCTGCTAGCCGAGCCAGTAATTGACTGCTCGCCGTTAGGCTTAATCTCGGTCATCACGCCGTTACTGACGCCAACGGCTTTATTGGTCTGGCCGCAAATGAAGCTAGTGGCACCATTCTGAGAGAAGGTTTGTATCTGATTATCGTTGGGGCAGCTTTTTTCGGACAAGACGGCCGGATCGGTTGCGCCAACAGCTTTTTTGGTGACGGTTACAGTGTTCGAGGGATCGGCTTCGGCTTTGAGCTGGATTGTGACAACGCCGTCTTTTTCTTTGGCCGGCGAGGCCACTATATAACCCGGTAGATTTGGTATAGAAGAGTCAACATGAGCTTTAGAAGCTGCTAATCTCATCGACAAAGCTGGTATTTCGTTCCAGGCTATAAAACCAATCAGCGAAATTACAATCACGAAGATAAGGAAAACATTTAGCCATCTTGGCAGTATACCCAGCAATTTAGCTGCTCCACTGTGTTTCTTTCGCCGTGACTGCTTGTGGGCATCAGCTCGAGCTAAAGCCAGATCGAGCAACCTTTCCAGCTTTTGATGTGATGAGGCAACTGCTACACTTGGCATCGGTCGACTTAGTGCCATAGTATCGGATCCCTCTTTTACTCTACTTTTATGGGCACTTGATAGAATGCCAAAGCGTTTAACTTTATGGTGTTTGAAGGTCTGTTTGGCGTGAGCTTCACGCACTGGGCTATGGCCAATTAAGCGTTTTTTCATAAGAGCGGTCGGTTTTTTAGCCTTTTCTTTTGAACGACTAACAATCCGTCGCATCAAAGTCGTAGAATGTTGGGCTTTACGGCGAACATTATGAACAACCCGCTTCGGACGTTGGTTACGTGAAGCGGGTCGGACTTTTGCCATTATTGGCAAACGAACAATGCCGTCCAGGCTAATAAAAGGAGAGGGGCGTTTTAGACGGCTAGCTGTTTTTTTGACCGCACCGATTATTTGGCCGGTGGCCATATCATATTTTTGGCCGTTTACTTCTACGATGCTTGTGTGTTTATGCACTTAGGTTGGCTACCCTCATATATTGGTGAAGAATATTCTACACCGAACAAGTATTTTATGCAACCCGGTAGCGAGCTTTCGCGATTATTCGACTTCACCTGAAAATTTCAGCTCGTCAACATGACTTTCAAGAGTTATAAAAATTTACAGATAAGATAGTCCTGCTGTCGAATAAATAAGCCCATCCAGCGACGAGCTAACGTGAAAGTCTACTACCGGGCAATAGCCGCAGGCAAGCCTGGAAGCCATCGGCTATAATTAAACTCAAATGCTCAACGTTCAATGCTCAAGACTCAATGAATGCTCAAGTAATCAATGCACCTATACATTGAATCATTGCTCCATTGATAATTTATTGATAATTGTAAATTGTAAATTGAAAATTGAGCGCCGGAGGCGCGTCTAATGGATTTTTTAGATCCTAGAAAACGCCGCAAGCACCACATAAGGTTGATGGTTGGTTATGCGCTAATGGCCATCGCTATTTTGCTAACGGCGACTGTTTTGGTGTATTGGGCCTATGGCTACAGCTTTAATACCAAAACCGGTATTGTTGAAAATGGCTTGCTGTTTATCGATTCCAAACCCAATGGAGCCGAGATTTACATAAATGACAAGGATCAAAACTCGACCACTAGTTCTCGGAAAATTATAGTTGCTGGCAGCTATAATTTGACCCTAAAAAAGGAAGGCTACTTAGACTGGCAACGCAAATTAACATTAACCGAGCATAGCGTTTTACGGATTGTTTATCCCTTTCTCTTCCCAAAAGCACCCAAAGCTCAAGCTATCAAAAGCTATGCTATCTCTCCGTCCATAATAAGCCTAAGTCCGGACCGTCGCTGGTTGCTGGTGCTGCCTCAAAATGGTCAGACCTCGCCGGCATTTGAGCTATTTGATACCAGCAAACCAACTCAACCGCCACAGACTGTCAATTTACCCTCACCGGCGTTGAATGGCGCTGGCCGGCCCGGTAGTTCGCTTAGCGTTATTAGCTGGGCCAGCGATAACAATCGTCTGCTATTAAGACATTCATATGATGGTGGGCTGGAATTTATTTTATTAAATCGGTCTGACCCAAACTCCTCGGTAAATTTGAACAGACTGTTTAACATCAGTCCATCTGACGCAAGGCTTTTTAACAGAAAGGCCGATCAAGTATATTTACATCTAGCTGATGGTACGTTGTATCTAGGCGAGGTTGCTCGGGCTAGCCTGCAAGCTCTCACTAGACGAGCTATTACTTATAAACCGCTTGATGATGGTTTGCTTTTATACATTACTGATCAGGATGCGACTGTCGGTCAGGTCTTTGCCAGAATTTTGGATGATGGTAAAACCTATCAATTGACCGTCTTGCCGGCTGGGGCTAGATATATAATTGAGGCGGCACAGTTCCAGTCCCATTGGTACTATGTGGCGGCCAGTGATAAATCAAGCCGCATAAGTATTTATAAAGACCCATTAACTTCCGTCAAAGATCCGGCTCGCGGCAAAGCCCATCCTTTTATTGCGCTTATTAATTCTAATGCCGAAACTGTTTCATTCTCTGATAACTCACAGTTTATCGGCGCCCAAATTGGCAATCGCTTTGCGGTTTTTGATATCGAAAATCAGACTCGATTTCAGTTTAACCTGGAGGCAGCCGGCCAAAAACCACTTAAATGGATGGACGGCCACCGGCTGATTGGCAATATTGCCGGTAACGTTTTTGTAATGGATTTTGATGGGCAAAATCAACATACATTAGTTCCAACTGCTAGCGATGACATTTTTTTTGATCGCGATTACATCCGGTTGTTCAACTTGGTTACTGCCGCTGATGGTAAATTAACTGTCTTGCAAATGACCGACCTGCGCGCCGGAGCCGATTTACCCAAGCAGTAGTTCTTTCGCCAAAGAACCAAAGCCTTACTTTTGTCTGTTCAAAAGTAAGCAAAACCCACCGGGCCAACTGCCTCAACTCGACGTATCCGTTGAATTGAAGACAGGCTCGCTGCGGAACTCCTCGTAATTCAGCCACTGGCTAAATTACTCTTCAAACAGTCCTCGCGCTCAAAGGCGCCTGTTTTCAACAACATCTACTCGGGTCTTGGCAGAGGCCCGGACCCAAGTCAAGTCAACTTGTACGGAATCGTTGTAGTTGCTAGAGCATTCAAGTCTCTTTCAGGATGTATATGCTCAATTATTTTGCAATGATCAGAGCTATTATGATTACCGCCGCATTTTGTAATGGCTGGCATAGAGGTATGCAACATAACTAAAGCGCCACAAAGAGTGCAAGTGATGGGTTTCCAATCATCAAACATAAACTTTTCCCTTCTATGCCACAGATAATCGCAACTAAAATACTTTGTCAAGAACTACGTTTACTAGAAAGAAACTGCAGTCTATTTTGGAATGGCTTTTATCCCTGTAAAACTATTTGGATCTTTGATTGTTCGTACAAATTCGACTCTATAATTATCTGCATTTTCTGATAGCCCCGAAATTTCTATTAACCGATCCTTATCCTCGGTTGCTCCTGATGGATCATCAGTAGAGACAAAGAAATCGATAACTACTCTAGTTGCAGGGTTGAAAGTTACTAATAACTCTATACCTTCTTTTTTGAAAGTATTATCCCACTCATCGAGTCCGAATTGAGACTGTTCTGCCGTTGGGTCTGAACGTGAACCGTCGGCAGGCGCACCAAGAGTTTCTCTGATTTGGTCTATATTTTTTCCGATCAAGGAAGGTATATTAAATACTGGTTGGGGTTTTTGCTGCTTGGGTTTAGCTTCTGACGCTGACTGTTGATTTATTTGAGTATTGGTAGTTTTCTTTCCCCCTCCAACAGCGTTAGCAGCGACAATTACCAAAATAAATAAAACAATAACCCCTAGCCAAATTTTATGGTCTTTAAGCCAATCCATTTATTGCTCTCCTTTATCTCCATTATACTCGAGAAAGATTTGCCCTAAGCCCTAAACCCTACTATCTGGACAGCCAGGACCAGAAGCGAGACCATAAACTTGGCGCATTACTGGGTATTGTTTTTGCCTCGGCCGCCAGATTACCAGCCGGTGCAGCGGCATTAGAAGACGGATCAGGATCGATTTGTTCACCTACCACCACTAAACGATTAAGGCTGGTGCCGGGCGGATCACAAGTTATCAGACTAGCTGTGGCCGGCCGATCGCGCGGCCCCAAGACCGAGATATCATCGGGTTTGACAATCTTCTTTTCGTAAACTTGGTAAGTATAACGTTGACCGTCCTTTTGCAGATAGAAAGTATCGCCGGGCTCCATCCGGCTAAGTAGCACAAAAACAAACTTGTATTTACCCTTATTGAAAATATTGTTCGAAGAATGACCGACAATAACCACGTTACCGTTTTGGCCGGGCCGGGCGCTGTCACCAAGGTTAACCACGCCATCTTCCAGGGCTTTGAGTACAGCATTTTCATCAACCGTTGTGACGTTATAGATGGCCGGAGCCTCGAGATTAATCTTTGGAATAATAATCTTAGGTTCACTACTAACGGCTTGACTGTTACTTATAAGCTGGGTCGTCGAAATGGCTCGACTGGGCTGGATAAACGGCGCAATAAAACGTTCATTAAAAAGACCAAATGACACAATTAAAACAGCAATCACACCAGCGCCTAGACCGACCAAAAGCGAGTGTAATTTTTGTTTTGGCCGCCGGCTAGCGGCTTGCAGTTGATGTCTGACGGTCGATCCAATGCTTTTTGGACGATAGCCGCTTCTTGGCAATCGCTGCGATTTGGAGCCGGCCGCGGCATAAGCTTGGTAATGTTCCCCCTGCCCGTGAGTTTGGTAAAATTCCTGCCAAACCTCGTGTTTCTCCTCATCGGAAAGCTCACGGTAATAGTTGTGCCAGGCATCATGGATTTCGCTTAAAGACTGGCCGGATTTGATTAAGGCTTGGGCATATTGTTGATGAGCTGATAATTTCGGCGGCTGGCCGGGCGTTTTTGGTATTTGAGCTTCAGCTTCTAGATCGGGTTCATGAACGTAAGCCGCCTCGACTTTTTTACGAATTAACTCAATCGCCGCCTCTTTAGATTTATCTCTCGGCTGTGCGTCTTTAGCTCTTTTATTTATACCTACGTCGTCATTCATAGCAAATGATTATTGGTGGGCGAGGTGGGAGTTGAACCCACAATCCCGAAGGAATACGATTTTGAGTCGTACGCGTATGCCAATTCCGCCACTCGCCCGTTCGTCGGAATCGAGGCGTTGACCTCCGTAAACAAGTATAACTTGCTTACTTCGGTCTCAGCTCGCTTCCTCCTCTCAATTTTGCAAAATACTGCGGCAATGCGGAATTTTGCAAAATTGGTCATCCCAACTTAAATTTTAACAGAGAATAATAAGGCGCTTGAAGTTGGTTCAACCGGGATTGACATTTGAACAGAGCTTATGTTTACTGATTAACAGATAGTAGTAGACAGAAAGGACAAAAATAAAAACTAACTTAATACTTTTCTTGAGCGGTGCTATTTCGGCCATGTGCCTTTATATTGCTTATGCTACCCATCACCGTCATAAAAAGGGCAAAAATCACCGTTATTTTTCCGGACTGGTCATTGGCGGTAGCTTCGCTTTGGCCTTAGCAGTCTTTACCGATGCCCTACTATTCCGGCTGAATGGCGAGTCTTTTTATTCTCTGTTACAGACCGGCAGTTATATTCCAGCGGCTGTTTTTCTGGTCGGTGCTCTCCAGGGCGTGGTTTACGAGTATGTCGGCTCATTCAGCTTTGACCTTTGGTATTACCCGACAGTAAGGCACAAACACCTACTCTTCTTGCTACTGCCGTTCTTTTATGCGATTTTTATGATAATTATGCAAAATACCTTCGCCATCTTTAGGTCTGTCGGATTATCTGCCAACTACTCCTTTGTCTTAACAGCCCTAATTCCCTTTGCATTAGTCGAAGGCATTAATTTCTACACCAAAACTTGGATTTATAGGGGAATGTTAAAAGCGCCACTAATACTGGCGCTAGGTTGGTTTATTCTGGCTTACACCTTTGCCCTAGGCTTCAATAAATTCATTCTTAACCCCTTCGGTTTATAGGCATGGATCAAATTTTGTCTAACGGACTGTTCATTCAGTCATTAGGATTAGTTGGACTGGGGTTGTCCTTCATCATCTACCAGCTTAACCACCGGCGACGAATGCTATTTACGGGAATTGTGTCTTCGTTTTTTTGGACGCTGCACTATCTGCTGCTTGGCGCAGTCACTGGCTCAGCAATAAATTTTCTGATATCCGTACGCAACTTTGTTTTTTATAAGGCTGGTAAAAATCGCAGCGTACTCATTCCGTTGATTCTTGCTGCGATTTTTACTTTGGTTGTCGGTCTAACTTGGCAGGGTCCGCGCAGCCTTCTACCGCTCGGCGGCTCGCTTATAGGCACCTTGGCTTTTTGGCAACTTCATCCAAAGCATATCCGCTTGATAGTTATATCTTCATCTTGCCTTTGGCTAACTTACAACATTCTGTCTAAGTCGTATCCTGGCATAATATCTGACGCAACAGTCTTGCTGTCCATTTCCATCGGAATATACCGGTTTGATATTAAAAAATCTAAGAGACTAAACAGAAAGCGGCCGTTGTTAAGGCCTCGAAAGGTTTTTTAGGCTGTTGTAGCCACCAGACGCTAACGTAAGCTGCTAACTCAACCAAGCTGGCAGTCTTTACAGAGGTCGAGCTAAGCTGACCGCCTACGGCTACGATAATTTGATCGGCGTGAAGCGTAACTAAGCTAGCATTCTTATTCTCTGTAAAATCATGAAGTTTATTAACAAATGTCATTAAAGACTCATCATGCTTGATCAAAAGGGGGCTTACTATCTTCTGTAATTTAGTAAAGTCAGTCACTATGACGCTCTGACGTCTTGACGTTAAAGCGTCATGATTAGTTATGAAGTAGTCTAGGCTGTCGCCGGCCAATGTTAGCTGGCCATCGTACTTTTCTATAAATTTTTCTAGCAAAATCGCCGTTTCGGAGTTTTTACCAAAATCGCCGGCTAGCAAAACACCATCTGCCCATTTGGCTTCTTCCAGCATTTGAGCTAAAGCTGCCTGACCAAAACCGCCACTTTTTTCACTCGCCCCGAATTCCACACTCAAGGAGTGTCCCTGTAAATGGGAGAAATATGGTATAACTATCTTTTTTAAGGAGTCGGGTAGCAGTATTCGGCAGGCTCCAATACCAGCCTTAAGAGCCGCATTGTAAGTATTCGTTGGCGTCGCAAAGCTATGCTTATGCCCGCCGATTATCAGCAACTTTCCGGCCCGGGTTTTGGTTTCCGGCCGGCTCCAAAGCACGTCCGTAAAGAGCGCCTGGTCAGATTTTTGTTTCAGCCAATACGTATTTTCCATTTTGCAGCTCTAGTTCGTAGATCATGTTCTTACGCTCCACTACCACCTTCCAGCCTTGACGCTTAGCATATTCGAAAAGTTTGTACTCCGGATTAAAAGCAATTGGCGTCTCGACTGCCTCCAGCATGCTGATATCACTGATGCTGTCGCCAACGGCCAGACTGTCCTGATAATTGGCGTTGTGTTTTTTAACTAACTCGGCTAAAATAGCGTGTTTGCCACCTAAGGGAATGCTGGCGGCACCAGTGAAGCGTTTTTTATCGTGATGGTAATAAGTGCCGACAGCATCGTCAAAACCATAGTAATCGGCAATTTTAGAAACGATTTCGATTTGCGAGTTGGAAATGGCAAACAGTAGATAGCCATCTTTTTTTAATCTGCGGCAGAGGTCTCTAGTATAGGTATAAACCTGATCTTTATATTTCTTAAAGACCGCATCGGTAGCCCGATTAAAATGGGCAACCGATAATTCGAGCAACATTTTTTCGTAAGCCGTAACTAATTGGCGTTCATAAATCTTAAAGGCCTCGGGGTTAGACCGTCTTTTCCATAGCATCCGGGCGTCCTTAACCGCTCGATAGGCTTTAGCATCAATATAACCAAGCTTAACTAGCTCATCGGCCACGGCATGGTAAAGCTGCCATCGTATTAGCGTCCCATCAATATCAAACACCGCAAACGGTTTATGTGCCGCTCGCTGAATCATTTGAAATACTCCAGCAACTGCCCAAATATGATGGTGTATTTTTCCGGATGTTTAAGGTGATCTTCTTCTAAATCTTTGGGGGCAATCCATTTAATTTCAGAAATTTCTTCGGTCTGGATTTTAATTTTTTCGCGCTTGCGATCTACTATAGTTCTAAATAAGGCTAAGGCTCGACTACCGAAAGTACTTTTGAAATAAATAACCTTTTTGGCCACTAAATTAACTCTTTTTATGCCTAATTCTTCATATAATTCCTGATGAGCGGTTTGCTCATAGCTATCACCATATGTAACAGTTCCTGATGCGCCTGGTTCCCACAATCCTGGTTGAATCTTTTTATCAAGTGCCCGTTTAACAATTAATACGTTGCCTGTTTTATCTGTCACCCAAACTAGCGAGATCCGCCAGCGGTCATTATCGCTAACGTGACTACGTTCTTTACTACCAATCATTCGGTCGTTATTATCAACCAAAGTCACCAACTCACCCATGCCTCAATTATAGCTCCTAACTTCTTACTTCTAACTACTGCCTAGAGTGCTAGCTCTAGGCTTATTGGGCAGTGGTCGGAGCCCATGACTTCAGGATGGATAGCGGCGGCTTTGATTTTGAGCCGTAAACTCTTGCTGGCCAAGAAATAATCTATCCGCCAGCCAACGTTCCGGGCGCGGGCGTTAGCCCAATGCGTCCACCAAGTGTAAAAGCCATTCCCCTTATGAAACAATCGGAAGGTATCAATAAAACCGCTGTCGATGTAATTTTGGAAGCCTTCTCGCTCCTGCTTGGTGAAGCCCTTTTTGCCTTCATTTTCTTTGGGGCGAGCCAAGTCTTCTTCAGTATGGGCCACGTTTAAATCACCGCAAAAGACCACCGGTTTTTTCTTTTGTAGTTCTTTAACATAGGCCAAAAAGGCGGGGTCCCAGTGTCCATATTTAAGCGGCAAGCGGCTTAAATCGTCTTTGGCATTGATGGTGTAAACGTTTACCAGCCAAAACTTAGCAAATTCTGCGGCAATAACCCTGCCCTCTTGGGCGGCGTTGCGGGCTTTATGGTCTAAGAGATCATATTTTTCAACCAAATTGTCTGGAAATCCGCTAATGACTTTTAGCGGTTTTAATTTAGTAAAAATGGCAGTACCGGAATAGCCAAGTTTTTCGGCTGAATTCCAATATTCTTCGTAGCCTTCAAAATCGATTTCGGCCTGGCCTTTGAGAGCCTTGGTTTCCTGCAAGCAAAGGATATCTGGCTGATGTTTAGCCATAAATTTTTGTAGCTCGCCCTTTTTAACAACTGCCCGAATACCGTTGACATTCCAGGAATAGAGTTTAATCATTTTTCATTGCCCTTGCCGCTTCTCGATGGCGCCTTGCATAACATCCAAATGCGTATCTATTCATCTCTAACTTCTGACCTTTCTGGCTATGTCTCGTTCTTGCTGGCGGCGTTTGATTGTCTCGCGTTTATCGTAGCGTTTTTTGCCCTTGCCAATAGCTAGGCGCAATTTAATATAACGGCCAGTAGTCAATATCTCTAATGGTATAGCCGATTGGCCGGCTCGGCGGGCGGCTATAATTTTATCTATCTCGGAGCGCTTGGCCAGTAGCTTGCGGCTTCTAATTTGGTCTTGTTCGCTAATTGGCAAGGTTGGGCTGCCCATGATTTGAGCCCCAATCAGCCACAGCTCGCCATCCTTATCTGCGACGTAGGCACCGGCTAATTGGCCATGCTTTAGACGCAGCGCTTTAGTCTCAACGCCGCTTAGTTGCAGACCAACAACGAACTCATCGCCTAATTCATAATCGAACCGCGCCCGGCGGTTAACGATACGGCCAACAGACAGTTTCTTCTTCCTCATAAAGTAATTATATCTCTCTGTTGACCATTTAACATTTTACATTCGACATTTATCATTTATTTTTCATTGATCAACGATCATTGCTAATTCATTAAAATTGAAAATTGCGTGACCTAGTCACGGTCAGCTAGTTTTTGATTATCAATTTCGGCTTTAGCGATTGCTTCTTTAGCGACTTGCCAAACACTGTCATCACCGTGTTTTTCTTTGAGCCAGTACCACCACTCGGCTCCCCACAAATCAAGCGTGCGCATACCGGTGTCAATGCCGTAATTGATTCTGTCTTTAAAGCGCTTGGCATCCATTGACTTATATTGCTCGGTTAACGGCGCTTCCCATAACTCCATGCCTTTCGGCGGCCAGGGTTCGGCTTGCAGTTCATGGACGACCATATCCCGGTCATTAAATAGTTCGCCCCAACCGGCCAAACTGGCATAGAACCACGGCGGCAGAGGGTATTCAAAGTAACGATGCGTGACTATAGCATCCCAAACGCGCTTATAAATCGATATAGCATACTTATCTGGCTTTGGTTCTCCTATCGGGATGCCAATCCAGTTATCGCTGCGGCTGACGATAACCTCGTGGTTGGGGTCCCAGCTTTTGACCATTTTGTATTCCTCGATTAACCGTTGACGGTCAAAATCTGTGCACTTGCCAAAGACCTTCATAAAAAATTCATTTTCCAGCTCGTAGCCCTGCAGAGCCGGGTTATTTTTGTATCTATCAACCACTGCCTCCATATAAGCGTAGAGTTTTGGCTGCCAGAAGTCTTTACTTTGATTTTTCGCCCAGTCCGGCTCATGGCATTCCGGCCAGCGCGGCTGACGCAATCCGATAGCCAGTGATACATCAGCGCCATATTTATTGGCCAGTTCAAATTGCCAATCTAGATCAGAAAAGTCGTACTTACCCTGTTGGGATTCAATATTCTTCCAATAACTAACTAGGCGGACCTGTTTGAGGTTTAAGTCGGCCAGCATGGCCTCGAGGGTCTGCTTGGGGTCAAGGCTAAAATTGCGGGCGTAATCAGCAATAAAACTAGCGCCAAGTGTTAGTGGCTGATTAGCGTGTTTATTGATGTACCACTGGGCTACGCTATAACTGGCGACCGAAAAAGCTACAAAGACCGCTATCAAAAGACTGCCAGCTTTACGCCAGACTGAACCGCTCCAAATTAAGTGCCTAGCTTTGGCAATTGCTATCTTGAGATTGTAGATAAAACCTTTTTGACCATCGAATTTAACAAGCTTATGCTTAACTGGATTTGACATCTGTTGATATGCTAGTATTAGTTGCCTACATTTTTGTTCAAAATGATAAAGCTTAGCCTAATTATACCAGTTTACAACGAGGAAAAATGCCTGGCTGATTGTCTTGATTCAATTGCTGCTCAAACTGTTATGCCAGATGAGGTGATTGTGGTTGATAACGGTTCAACCGATGGTTCTGCCGAAATTGCTCGAGATTACCCTTTTGTTAAGCTGATTAAACAGTCAAAGCGCGGCACTGTTTATGCACGTAACTTGGGTTTCGATACAGCGAAAAGCATATTAATAGGCCGGATTGATGCCGACACTATTCTAGCCAAAGATTGGGTAGAAAGTGTTAAAGACAGCTATGTTGATGTTGGCCAACCTAAGCTATATGCCGCCACCTCGGCTTCGCACTTTCGTAATCGTCTAGCGGTCTTTTGGTATGTCATGCATCGATTAACTTATTTCTGGCCCAGCCGATGGCTTCTTGGCCACTCCACTCTGGTTGGTTCGAATATGATCTTAACCAAGCAGCTTTGGCAAAGAGTTAGATATGATGTTTGTCAGCGGACTGATCTGCACGAAGATATGGATTTGGCTTATCATGCCTGCAAAGTTGGCGCTCAAATTGAATTCTTTAAATATTACAAAGCTTCGGTTTTGGCGCGAAAGATGATGAGCCGTGTTTTTTCCTACCCTTTGATGATGCTCAAAATCAAGTTTTTAAATCACTAATTTTTTTGTTTTTTAGCCAGCGGTAAGCCAGCCAAACACTGGCGATAAAGACAAGCCAACCAAAAAGAAAGGCCCAGCCGTTGCAACCTTGACTGCCAAGGAAGCGGTCAATGTTTATCAGTTTATCGGGGTTCATATCAGATAGCTTTTGGGCGTGGATAGCACCGATGGTCGAACTTATAAAATGGACATAACCCCAAAAGCCCATGGCCAGTAGAAAAGCAATGCCAATTCGCTTTATTGGTAGTTGTTTGATGGAAATCGCATCATTAATAATTATTGTAGCGGGTTGGTTTGCTTGTAACCATTAGCTTCGATTTTAACTTGGCAGGCTGACCACAAACCCTTGCCGATGTCTTTGGCCATCCGTTCAAGTTGTTTGAATTGTTCGACTTTGGAAAATGGGAAGAGAGTGTAAGCAAAGCCGTAGCCTTCGGCAATAATTTTTTCTTCTAGTAACGCTCCATCCTCTAAATAAATATATCTAAGCAGTCGGTCGTAACGGTCGCGGTTAGTTTCTTGCGGGTCGGCTTCCAGTCGAACCTTTTTGCCTCCAATAAGTTGCGTTGTATAGTCGGTGGCCGCCTGTCCATAGCATTGGACTGGTGTATTTGGTTTGTGAGTTTCCGGTGTGTCGACGCCTATCATCCTGATAGTCTCAATCCGGCCATTCATGTCGACATCTATGGTATCGCCGTCGGCCACCCTGACTACCTTATAAAGACCTGGCTGATTGCGGACTAAGGTTTGTTCGTGCCCAGTTAATTTAAATGCCGTCCAGATAGCTAAAAATATCAAGCTAGTAAAAACCATCCACCAAAACCATAACCGCTGTCTTTGATTGTTTTCTATCATCGCAGCGATTATATAAAAAAATACCGCTTGTAACACAAGCGGTATTAAAAAGCCGCAAGAGGG
>MGCU01000008.1:0-12165 GCA_001790525.1 Candidatus Saccharibacteria bacterium RIFCSPHIGHO2_12_FULL_47_16b | reverse complement strand
CCTCCGCCGCCACCGGCGCCGCCGGAAAAGCCGCTACCGCCAGAACTTGACGGTGCCGCAAAGCTGCTATTAGCCGAAGCATTAAAATCACCCACTGAACCTACAATGATGCCTGTTTGAAAAGCCGACGGATTCCCTTGATACCAATCAGGCGGCTTAGCATAGATACCCTCAAATTGTTTAGCCCAACTTTTTTCCAGACCAAATAATATGGCATAGGGTAGCAGCGATTCAAATAATTTTATTTTGGCCGTCGGAGACTTAGGATTAAAATTAGTCTTATCAATAATTTTCTCGGCTCCTTCGGTGCTCTGTAGATACTTGAGCCGGTCGGCTTCGGCCAGCTTAATATAACTTTTAAGTCCTAGCATATAATCATGGACCACCACACCACGTTGTGTGCGGGCCGGCATGATGAAAGCAAATAAGAACATTACTAGCGCAGCTATCAACAGACCGACGGCCAAAAAAGTTAGCGGATAAAATTGGCCGCGTGATACAAACAGAAGGCCGATGCCAGCCAGAAAGGGTAGCACTGACCAGGTCATATAGCTGGAACGAATTTTGGATGGATTTTTAATGTAGTAGCCTTCGCTATATAAATTTTCGGCCAAATGTTCTTTGGTTTTGTTCAGGCTTTCGTAGAGATAGTTTTTGGTAGAGCTACTTTTAAAGTTCGATATTTTGACTCGCTTTGGCGAAGCTAAATTTTCAAAGACAGCAGATAAGACTTCCCTAGCCTCGCCGCTTAGCCAAGCCGGTGGATTTTTAAGACTTTTAAGTTCCAGCTCATAATCTTTTTTGCCAAACCAACCGTGTTTGGGAATTTCATAAATAGTAATCAATTTTTTTGTAGCCAGTTCAATCAAAGCAGCGCTAATTGCCTGCGGCCTTAATTCGCCTTTGAAAATATAATCTGAACTTAAAACATCAAGTCCCTTGGGCGGCTGATACTCGGCAATAATTACACCGCGGCCTTTAGGGTCATCGCCAAATTTGCGCCAGCGGTTCAACATAATACCAAAGGCCACAAACAGTGGCGTTACTACAAATATGCCACTGGCGACGTTTTTAATCTTTTTGACAAACTGCTCATGAGCAACCTCCGGTCCCAAGCTGAAGGTGTTTGAATTAAAACCGATTACGAAAGTTAATGTTTGATAAGCTGCCAGAGATTGAGTGGTTATGGCTGTTATCAGTGTCTCGGTTGGCAGCTTCGAACGGCTAATCTCACAGGTTTGATTAACCTCACCAAAATAACCGCTATAGCAGACTTGTCTATCTTGCAGACTGGTTTGCAACTGGCTTGGGATATGAATTCGGGCCACTACTTGATCGAAAGTTTGCGGCCATTGATCGCCATTAACATCCCAATAAAATTCATCGCCGCTGGATTGAAAATTGATAACGTTGCGCATCGTGTAGCTAATTAAATAGGTTTGAGATCCATGGACGAACTTATTAGCGTCGCCGATTTTTAGGACTAGATTGTCGTTTTCATGATAAGTCGAATAATTCCAGCTGCTGCCATCTGCTTTCTTAACACTGTCAATTTTAAGACTAAGGGTGTGGTCTTGGTAGCGCTGTGGAATCGCCCTTAAGATGCCGTGGTTCTGGTCAAAGCTTGGGAACTCGGCCACAATTTTTTCGTCAACTTTTAAGCTGCTAGATTTATCCGAATTCTGGCTTAGATAGTAATCAACTTCAAAATTACTGATTGTAAAGTTTTGTACATCCTGGGCTAGCGCCGAAGTTCCAAACAACATAATTATTATTGGTACGCAAATCAGCAACCAAAGCCTCTTCATGCTGACCTAATTATAGCTTGAGGTTCAAAAATCAATACCCTTGTTGGCAAGGTATTTTTTGTCGAAGTGATGTTTTAGCTTGGTCATGTTGGTGGCAATATCAACCATCGGCAACAGATCTTTCGGAAAATTACGGCCGGTTAAACAAAGGGAGGTTTTTAGCGCTCGCTTCTTAATCAAATCTTTTAGTTGATTTTTAGTAATTAATTTATGGTGGACAGCATTGTTAATCTCATCGCAGATCACCAAATCGAACTTGCCGGACGTTGCGGCTTTGAAGGCTTGGTCATAGGTAGTTTGGGCGGCCTGTCTATGTTCGGTTTCAGTCACGTCCTTGGCCGAAAGTTCGCCGGCTTGATAAAAGCCCTTGCCGCCCTTGTAAAATAATAATTTTTTAGCAAACAGCGGCTCAATTTTATGAATAAAATCGTGCTCGCCGACTTTCCATGTTTTAATGAACTGGATAAATGCCACTCGCCAACCAGTGCCAAGCGCTCTAGCCATTAAACCGACCGAGGCGCTGGTCTTGCCTTTACCCTCGCCGGTGTAGACAACCGCCACCGCTTGTTTGGTTTTGTAATCCTCAAAAGCCATGTTCATAGGGTATAGGGTTTAGGGAATAGGGTCTAGAGCTGCTCTAGATTAGTTGATTAGTGCGGAGCGCGCCGTCAATTCTTTCGCGATCAAAGCCAAGGATAGTTTCGTCGCCAATTTCTAATACCGGAATGCCGGCTTGGCCGGTTTTATTCATGATGTGATAGGCTGCCGTGCGGTCCTGATCAATATCAACATCCTTAAAAGGAACGTTTCTACCCTTCAAGTATTCTTTGGCCATACGGCAAAAGACGCACCACGGTGCCGAATAAATTGTGACGCTTTTGTTATCGCTCATTAGTTTTATTATATCAAGCTGTCTGCCTTGCTGTAAGAAGTAGTTGGTTGTATAGTGACGGTAAGAACTAAACGGAGGATAATAAATGGCAACTGTTAAACAAGTGGCGGCTAGTCTACCTAATCTAGCTGCTAGCTTGGCCGAATTTCTAGGTACAGCAATATTAACTATGACCTTTTTGATCATGGCCGGTTATGCGGCCTTCCCCTTCTACGTCGGTCTTAGCGCGGCGATTGCTCTAGCTGTGGTCTATCTGCTGTTTGGGCATGTCTCCGGCGCTCACGCCAATCCGGCTGTTACTTTCGGACTATGGACTGCCCGTCGTATTCCAACGCTTCGGGCCGTAGTCTACATTGCTTCACAAATACTCGGTGGCCTGGCCGCCTGGCAGCTTTATCAATACATAACCGGACGAGCCTTAGCTTCAAGCACCACCGAATTTAGCGCGCCGATCTTAATAGCCGAGGCGGTTGGTACAGCTATTTTGGCCGCCGGCTTATGCGCTGCCCTGACCCGCCGATTTGATGCATTCCACAGCGCCGTAACTTATGGCTCGGCTTTGTTTGTTGGACTTCTAATCGCGGCTTTAGCCCTAACTTCCAGCCAAGGCTACGTTGGCTATGTTAATCCAGCCGTAGCCTTAGGGCTTAAGCATTGGGGTACAGCTTACGTGCTTGGACCGATGCTCGGTGGTTTGGTCGGTGTCAATCTGTACTATTGGCTGTTTGCTTCCAACAAAAAATAACCCTGACCTTACAAGCCTACTTTCTTCACCAGTTCTTGTTCGAATTGTTTGATGCCTCGTAAACTCTTAGGATATTTGTCGATCGTAGGCAGGTCGAGCGACTGAATGCTTTGCCAAACGGCTGATATTAGTTTTCTAAAGTCAGTCATTTCTTCCTCTTTGAATTCCAATCCTACGGAAACAATATCGCCGTCCTCGGGTTCGGCGAATTCAATGGCGCCTCGATTAACTCGGTAGCCCTTGAAGCTATTACTGTTCTCTACCAACAACTTGTAAAACATCAGCTGCTGTTTGAACTTATGGGCTTTGACCGTTGCCGGCCAGCCAGAGAAGAATTTACCCGTCTTTATATCCGTGACTGCAATTTGACGACTTTTTGAATCTATGGCTAGCCGGTCAATCTTACCGGTTAAGCGGACATTGTCGATCTGCACGCCTTCAGTGTAAAAGTTCTTCTCGTATTTTTCGGCCTCTGTCAGTGAAGGTCCGATCTTAGCCAGCCAAACCGGCAGAGCTTTTTCGCCGCGAGACAGCAAGTTGGTATGCTCATCTTGCCTCAGCCAACCGCCGGCCATTTTGTCATGGAAATGGCTTAACATTGACGTCTTTGTCGGCAATTTACCGTGGCGTGAGACATAATTGCCAACCCAGGCACAAGTGTCATGGATGGCCGATCCGAAAGCCGACGTCGCCGTTGGTGCCTGCGCGAAACCCATAAAGTTGTACAAAAAGAAATATTGCGGACCGTAATTCTCTAAATCGATGAATTGATTAAGGCCGGTAGCGCTAAGTTTGTGCAAGCCTAAAGGTTCGGCCAGCAGCTGATTAAGGCGCGGTTTGAATTTTGGCAGATGTCGGCCGGCCCAATAATCAGCAGCTGTTTGGCTGTCGATGTGGCCGGATTCGTCAATCTGTATCCGGCTGTATTTGGCCGGCAGGATGGCGCTGGACAAACTTTCATCCTCACTCCGGCTAATACCCAAAAATTCCAAGTGGTTACGTCGCTGTCCGTCCAAAGTCTGCTGGTGGCTGCTTAGATAAAGGCGGGTTTTGGCGCGTGTCACGGCGACGTAAAACAGTCGTAAGCGTTCATCGTCGCTCATACCGCTGTAGCTTATATATTCCAAATTAGCAGGCAGTTTGACGGCCTGGTTTCTTGTACGGCTGGCACGCCCCCAGACTTCAGACTGGACCGACATGACGAACACGGCGCCAAACTCCCTGCCCTTCGCCCCATAAGCCGTTATCAGGTTGACCGCCTCGGGACTTTGATGGTATGGGCTGGTGTCGAGTATTTTTAGATTTGCCGTCTGGTTATCGTCAACGAACTCAACAAAGTCTGCCAGATGGGTGGTGGTGCGTTCACGCCGCTGGCGGTTTCTAAGCCTTGTCCGAAGCAAGTTAAGATTACTCACCAGTCGGGTGAAACTGTCGGGATTGTTTGCTCCGGCCCTATCTCCAAAATAATGTTCGAAGAACGGGCTTTTTAGGCTAAGCCCCAAGGTTCGATGCATGTCACCGATGCCGATTATAGCGTCCAGCATCTCTTCTAGGCTGGCTATCCGTGAACAATCTTTCAACTCCAGGATGAAACGGGCTACGGATTTGGTTCGCGGATGCTTAAGCACTAAAGCAGTTAAGGGTTGGCCTCGCTTAGGACCACCTTTACTGCTCCATACTATCTGCCAAATAGTTTCTGTCGGTACGCGCCAGAACTCGTAACTTAAGATTTCGGGCCAGAGATGATCGGCCAGCTCCTCGTCAGCTTCAGCCAGTGCTAACACTAGTTGCGCGATGCGTATGAGCATAACAATCTTTGGTTCTTCCAAAACGTCCTCGCGTTTCTCGTATGACACAGCGAGATTATGACGGGCCAAATACGGGAGCAACTTCTCCAGGTATTTGTGCTGGGGTGCTAAAACCGCGATGTCGTTCTCCGGCAGACCGCTCTTGATTAAAACCTTGATTTCTTTAGCTATCCAAGTCAGCTCGGCAGCGTCACTAATGAATTCGCGAGCAGAAAGCTTGGGCGGTGTTTTGGCGGTTTTGCCAGCGGCCAGCAAGGTTTTTTCAATACCTGGGAAGCTATGATGCAAGCGCGTTTCAATCTGGCCGGCTATAGCGGCCGCCATATCTACTAAGTGTTGATGAGAGCGATAATTCTGCTTTAAGCTTATGACCTGCACATCCCTGTAAATCTGAGCCACTTTAGCCATGTTGGCATGGTCTGCCCCCTGGAAGGCGTATATCGCCTGGTCATCATCGCCAACAGCCAGAACATTAGGCCGGCCTTCGTAAACCGGTGCATCTGTCAAAAGCTCAATGAACCGTAGTTGTGCCGCATTGGTGTCCTGGAACTCATCGAGCATCAAGTATTGATAATGCTCGGCCAGGCTGTATTTGAAATCAGGGTTCGTCTCAAGCACCTCGATGGCGCGCAGTATCATATCATCATAGTCATAGACACGACTACTCGCCAAATACTGCTGATACTTTTGGTAGATGTCGGACGCGGCCAGTAACCGCTCGGCATTTTTGAGTCCGGCAACTATGAACTTCGCATCACGGTCCTTAGCTAGCCATTGGTTTTTCCAGGCGGTCAAAGGTTTGGTCGAATTATTGACGGCTGTATCTTCCAGTGCAGCGGCTAAAGACTCACCAAAATAATCGGCCAGCGAGCGGACTGAAGCGGGTAATTTACTTCCTATGAACGCCGACTGCCTGCTGGCAGTTGCCGCCAGCGCTAAAAATATCGGAATGCTTTTTAGACTCACGCGGTCCAGTTTGTCAAGGTGTTTTCGGCAGGCAATATTCATTTTGGCAATGAATTTTCGGTTAGCTTTGGCTAGCTTCTCGATGTCTTTGGGCCGCAAACGGGCTTTTTTAGCATCAGAGATGAATTTAAGAATCTGAGCCTTGTAGTATTGACCGGCTTTGAGCGGATTGTTGTATGGCAAGCGTTCAAGAATGTTCTCGATGATGGTGCTGGCGGCCAGCTCGTCAATCGGTTCATTCTCGAACCCTTCGAAATACTCCAGATTGTTTCTGATAATGTCGTTGGCAAAGCCATGGTAGGTATAGATATTTACTTTATGGGCTTGGGCCGGAACGAGTTTCTCGAGGCGTTTGCGCATCTCGGCCACGGCAGCATCGGTAAAGGTTAGAAGCAGAATATTGCTCGGTTCGATATCGACGGTCTTCAAAATATAGCCGACGCGCGTGCCAATCAGCTGGGTTTTGCCAGTACCCGGCCCGGCGATTACCAGCACCGGTCCGTCAATTGTCTCAACTGCTTGGCGCTGCTTTCTATTCAAAGACTTAAAAGCCTTTTCAAACTCCGTCACCCTTATATTGTAAGGCAGAGATTATTTAAATATGGCGTGGTGCAAATGACTTATGTTGCTATTTAAGAAAAAAGTATATACTGCAAACATAAATAAGGAGGCTCAATGGCAGAACTATTAAAAAATAAGCTTCTGTGGCTAGTTGCAGCTGTGGTGGTGATTGGCGGCGGCATTTGGATAGCCACTTCAGGTGGTGAAAAGGAACTAAGTCTTAACAAAGAAATCCAACAAAAATGTATGACCGAAGTCAATGATGATCTATTTTGTAAGTTTGCTGGTGCCTTTGGCAACGCCAACAGTTTTAAAGTTGAGGCGACCTCAACTTCGGATCAAGGCGCATCAAGTTATGAAATATCAACCGACGCCAAAGATAACAACCAAATGGTAGTAAAACAAAACGGCCAAGAACAATTTAACGTTGTGACCTATAACGGAACTACTTACCTTAAAGACTATACTGATGGCCAATGGATCAAATATGCTTCAAATGATCCCAACAAGCCAGAAGTCGCCGATTTTAAAAAAGAATTTGCTAAAGGCAACTTTAAGTCTGATAGCGGTCAAAAAATAACTTACACCAAGATTGGTACCGAAGCCTGCGGTAGCCTGCAGTGCTACAAATACCAAGTCAAAGATCCAGATAGTCCTGGTGACAACTTCCTCTATTTTGACACCAAAGACTACCTACTGCGCCGGATAACCCTTAAAGGTAGTACAAGTTCTACCGAAATGACTGTTAACTACGCGGCAGTCAATATCACCGAACCGTCACCGACTAAAGAAGCACCGTCTTTGGACGCCGGCACAACCGAGTAGCATCAAAAACTGACTTAGTCTTTCAGGTTTAACAGTTTACCTGAATACTTAACAAGTCAAGTATACCCTGCTTGGATCATGGTTTTTGGCGCCGGACCACCAACTCGGCGCCAAAGCATTATTGGTTTATTTTCGCTGTCTGTTTATAGTTTTTTGGCAAGCTGCTTTTCGAGCTCTTGTTTTGCAGCCGCCAAATTCCAGCCAATTGACTGGGCTAACTCATCCTCTACGCAGCTTTTAATCTGCAGCCAATGCTCTGGCGCGTAAAGCCTAAGTTTTTGAAAGTAACTTTCGCCTTCGGTGTTTGGCTTTGGGCCAAATTTCGAAAACTCAATATATTCCCTGCCTTCGCTGGTTTTACCATGGCGGGCGTAAAATTTATTGGCACTTTTGGTGTAAATTGGCAACTCCTTATAGATTGCTCCACCCCATGGAAATGTTTTAATGGCTTTTAATGATGGCATTGTTAAGCTCCTTACCCCACCAAATTATTTGACAAACAAAAAATCCGCTAGCATGCGGATTAAAAATCTTCTAAATTAATGCGTCCTCCTTGCCGCGGCTTTCACGAGGTGACAGCCAGACCGCGAACTTAAATTATATATTCGGACTATAACCCTGCCAGCCTTTTCGTGTCAACTGCTTATGTTTACTTATGGCGGCCGGCAAGAGATGTTCTGGCACCGCGGTGTGAGGCTAAGCTTGGTTGGCTGGTTTGAACTTTAGTTTTAGCTGAAGCTTCTTCGGAAGGACGAGGCTGCCCAGCTACTTTGTCATCAGAAATATCTTGGCTTGGCGGCTGCCAAACCGGTACATATTTTTTATGACGGCGTGATTTTTTTCGCGACATAACTTAAGCAGCGGTTAGGATTTGGTCACCTTCACGAACTTTTTGGTCGACCTTCATGCCAAAATCGTCACTGGCTTTAACAGATTCAACATCCTTATGATCAACCTGCAGTGAACCAACATTTTGGCTAAAATCTGTCGTGTGGCCTTTAATTTGGACCTTATCACCTTTTTTTAGGCTGGCACCTTTACTTAGTTTAATTACCGCTACGCCGACATGGTCGTAGTAGTGTGTGACCTGGCCAAGAGTTTTTTGAGCCATAATAATCCTCCGATCTGCTTCCATTATAGCTCGTTTATCTTAATTGGTGGATAATGTGAATAGCCAAAGGTGAAACATGGATTTTGGCCGGATTTTTGTGGCTTACGATCTGTTGAAACAGATTACCTAAATTAACTTACATTTATGATTGCCGTCCATAAAAATAAAACAAAACTGGCTTAGCCGCTGTGTGCTTTAGCAAACTTTTGACAGCTAATAGAAGTAAAACCGTTAGCCACAACTACATATGGTGTTATGGGTGACCTATTAGGCATTTCGCAAAGCGTGGTTTTTGCAATGTGAGTAGATTCGCTATAACGGACTTTGTCGTTGCCTCTATCGATGACTACACGGCTTTCTTCAGTAGTTAGGTAAACTCTCTTGCTCCCCGGAACGACAATTTTTACTATGTCGACGGTATCGCGGACGACGTTACCTATAAGTTTAGGGGTTTTCGGCCAACTGGTTACTTCCCTTTTGTACTTTTCTCTCGGCTGCCCAAAATAATAATCTTCGAACATATCTCTAGTGAATTGGGCCTGCAGCTTACCTCGCGGGTTTCTGAGGTCTTGATTACCAAACCTTAAGTATTCTTTTAAAACAAACTGTGAAGCAAAAATGTAGCTCGCACAAGCTTTGAACCTTTCGCTAAGATATCCGTAACGAGTGCATGGATTATCTGGTGCGCCAGATTCAGCCCAGGCGGCAGAGTTTACTAAAGGTCCGCCCAATGCCGCAGCACAAGCAAATGGAGCACCGATTGTGGCTGCCCGTCCCCAAAAACCTTGCTCCGGTCTTGTGCTCATACTTATATTTTCTAACTATTTGAATAAACTGCAAGCATTAGCTCTTACGATTGTAGACCATAAAATCAAAAGGATATTTGTTTTGACCGTCGGCTTGGTGCTCTTCTGACCAAACCAGCTGCCAATCGTCTAGATCAAAATGGAAGAATTTATCGCCTTCGATATTGGCCTGAACTTGAGTTAAATAAATCTTGTCGGCTAGCGGCAATGCCTGACGGAAAATTTCTTCGCCGCCGATTACAAATATTTCCTCTGAACCTTCAGCGGTTTCGGCCTTTTCGATTGCAGCCTCTAGCGAATTAACGACTAGGCTGCCTTTTTGTGGCCGATAGTCGGGGTTTCTAGTTATAACTAAATTAAGCCTATCTGGTAGTGTGCGGCCAATTGATTCATGCGTTACGCGACCCATAATGATTGGATGACCAGTCGTAACTTTTCGAAAGTAAGCTAACTCGGCTGGCAAATGCCAAGCCATTTGACCTTGCCGCCCAATGACCCCTTTATCCGCCACAGCTACGATGATTGATAAAGTCATACGGCGATTGGAGCCCAGATCGCCGGATGCGGATCGTAGCCAATTAGTTCAAAGTCATCGATCGTGAAATCTTCGATTTTTTTAATTTTTGGATTGAGTTTCATCGTCGGTAGCGGCCGCGGCCGGCGCGATAATTGCTCGTCAACTTGTTTAAGGTGATTCAAATAAAGGTGTGTATCGCCGTAAGTATGAACAAAATCGCCGGGCTTTAAACCTGTTACTTGAGCCATCATCATTGTCAAAAGAGAGTAACTGGCAATGTTAAATGGTACTCCCAAAAAGGTGTCGGCACTGCGCTGATACATTTGGCAACTTAATTTGCCTTGACTAACATAAAACTGGAATAGCAAATGGCACGGCGGCAGGCCGGCCTTGTTCATGGCTTCAATGTCGGCGACATTCCAGGCCGAAACGATAATGCGTCGCGAGTCGCGGTGAAACGGATCGGACTTAGCTGCTTTAATGTTTTCGATGGCCTTGGCTATTTGATCGATTTCCCTGCCATCTGGAGTTTGCCAATGCCGCCACTGGTAACCGTAAACTGGACCAAGCTCACCCCATTTTTTGGCAAAGGCTTTATCGTTTTTTATGCGTTCGGTAAATTCAGCAATGCCTTTTTGCCACTCATCACTTGAAGTTTGCGCAACCGTTTTGTCTTGTGCTTGCAAATAATGTTTGTACGGCCACTCATCCCAAATATGGACATCGTTATCAACTAAATACTTAATATTAGTGGAACCTTTCAAAAACCAAATCAACTCATGAATGATGCCGCGTAGGAACATCTTTTTGGTGGTCAGCAGCGGGAAACCCTGGCTTAGATCAAAGCGCAGCTGGCGGCCGAAGACACTGATGGTACCGGTGCCTGTACGGTCACTTTTTTTAACGCCGTTCTGTTTTATATCTTCTAGCAAGTCCAAATACTGCCTCATAGCTTCCTAATTTTACACCAATCACGGTTGAGTGCCGATGTATTTTGGATTAAGCTAGGGCCAGTATGCAAGAATGGGTGGCGCTATTAAAACAGAGAGGCTTTGCCGGTGATATCGACTTATCAGACGCTACCAGACAGGCCTATAGTCACGATGCCTCACTATTTGAACTGGTTCCGGAGGTTGTCGTTTTTCCAAAAACTGTCAACGATCTGCAGCAACTAGTGGTCTGTACGCATCTTTTGAAGAACAAGCTCCCTAGTCTTTCTCTGACGGCCCGGAGTGCCGGCACTTGTATGTCCGGTGGCGCCGTTAATGAGTCGGTGATTATTGATTTTAGGCGCTATTTCACAGCCATAGAGGAAGTTACAAACGAATCGGCCCGGTCGCAGCCCGGTGTTTTATATAAAGACTTCGAACAAGCCACGCTTGCCCAAAGCGCCATTATGCCCAGCTTCCCTGCCAGTCGCGATTTAGCTTCCGTTGGTGGCATGGTGGCCAATAATGCCGGCGGTGAAAAATCACTGGAATTTGGAAAAACCGAAAATTTTGTAACTGAACTACAAGTTGTTTTATCAGACGGCCAGACTTACATTCTAAAGCCATTGAACCAGCAAGAACTAGAGGCTAAGCGATCCCAGAATAATTTTGAAGGCCAAATTTACCGGCAGATGTTTGCCCTACTGGAATCACATTACGAAGCTATCAAAGCCGCCAAACCGCACGTTACCAAAAATTCGACTGGCTATAATCTGTGGGACGTTTGGGATCGCAATACAGGCATTTTCGACTTAACAAAATTATTTGTCGGCTCCCAAGGGACATTGGGCTTAATTGCCGATATCAAATTCCGCCTTGTTCCCAACCCACCACACTCTGGCGTACTGGTGGCTTTTATGAAGACAATGGACAATCTACCTGATGTTATTAACACTGTGTTGGCCAAAAAACCGGCCAGTTTTGAAGCTTTTGATAATCATACCCTTATGCTGGCTATTAAATTCTTCCCCTACTTTAGAAAGGCGCTTGGCTGGGGCGGTCTTATAAAACTTGGTTTTCAGTTGATACCCGACGCTTTCCTACTTTTCCGAGGCATACCCAAAATGGTGCTATTGATTGAATTTACCGGCCAGACGCCTAAGGAAGTTGCTAGCAAAGTCCATGACATGAAGCTAG
>MGCU01000007.1:28521-29541 GCA_001790525.1 Candidatus Saccharibacteria bacterium RIFCSPHIGHO2_12_FULL_47_16b | reverse complement strand
GATATTTTAGTGAGTATTTACCTTCTGTGGAAGAATAAGCTACCCAATCGGCGGTTGGGTCTGCCGCTGGTTGAGATGACTGTTTGTAATTAACTTGCGAGCTGCTGGCGGCTTCAGCATTTTTGTAATTCTTGTTAACGCTGTCTTTAGCTTTCAGTACGTACCAGCCGGTACCGCCTAGCAGTATCAAGATGAACAAAATTAATAATAGCTCCCAAATGACGAAACCTTTTTTATTAACGCCCATATAACCCCCCTATTTGTACTAAGCATATAGGTTTTGGTGCAAGCGGGCAATAAAGAGAAAGCCTCAGTCCTATTTTTTACTAGTGATGCGGCTTAATTCGGATATTTGCCGAGCCAAATTCCTTAGCTAAATTTAGTCCAGTCTCAAGATCCGGTACAAAATTAACGACTACTGTTTGGTCGATTGGTACTCGGGTATCTTCTATAAAGTGCCAATGCCCACTTTCGTGAACAAGATGACTGCTTGATTCTGCTCCAGAAGCTTCAGCTGCTTCGGACTGTTCAGACATTCCAGGCAGACCGCTAAGTCGAGCAATCCCGCCATCAGGCGTGCTTAAATTAGCCAAGTCCTCGGCTTTAGGTTCTGGTGTGAGAGCCATAAAAACCTCTTATTTATTTAAGAATTAGTGCTAATAATTTGCATTATCTACCTGTCATTTCACAAATGCAAGTTACTGCTTTTTTTGTTGACATTTAGAAAGCTGCAGGCAACAATTATGCTTAAGGTTTTTGTTGATCATGACTTTTCATCATAGAGTTAAACCCCATCATCACCTTGCCGTCTGGACTCTGGTGGCTCTATCCGTACTGATTGCCGGCCTTGTCTATAGCACGACCAGTTTAGATAAGGCTATTGCCGAACAAGGTCCGTCCGAAAAAACCAAGAAATTCTTTGGTTTTGATAAGGCTGATGAGGGCGGCGATTGGGCAATGCCGGAAGCTTGTAAAATGCAGGCCGAGCAAGATCGGATGCAGCAGCTGTCAGCCGATATG
>MGCU01000007.1:0-28481 GCA_001790525.1 Candidatus Saccharibacteria bacterium RIFCSPHIGHO2_12_FULL_47_16b | reverse complement strand
GAAATGGAGCAACTCAACAAGACTTTCCAAGGCGGCCCAAGCGACGCCTGCAAAGCGGCCATAGTTAATCAAGCCGTAACCATGATGCAAGACATGATGACTAAGATAAATAGTCGCTTCCCGGCAACCTTGACCAAAGTCGAAACAGTCGTGGTTAAAGTCGAAAAGGCCATTCCAACTTTGAAGACGGCCGGTGTGCCAGCCGCTGATATTTCTAAGCTGGAGGCCGATGTAGCCAGTATCAAAGTGCAGCTCGGTGTCTTACGCAGCTTTTTTGACAAGATGAAAACGTCTATGCAGAACTTCATCAATCAGGCTAAAGCTAATCCAGCAGCGGCCTTTGAGAAAATGCAAAATGGTTCTATGGGCATGGATGATGCCAGCGCCAATCAAGCCGCCACGGCTGCCGACACGATGGTCAGTGCCTTTGAAGATATAGTTTTCATTCTTGATAAGGTAGAGGCTAAGGAGCAGCAATGATGGACGTGTCAAATTTTAATCCAACGCATTTTCACCCGACCCACAAAGCCAAACTGTGGATGTTGATTACCATTATTGTAATTGCGGTGGGTGCCGGCGGCGTTTATTACTTTGCCAAAAAGACTTATGATTCTAAACAGAGTCAGGCTGAGCCGACAACTTCCCAGCAAACAACGCAGGTGGCCTCGAAACCAGCCGAACAGGCTAAGCAAGTCTCAGAAGAATTAAAGGCAGTTGATCTGGCCGAAATTAAAGCGGCCATCAAAGATATTAAAGATATTGTGGCAGCTTTCTAACAAGACTTACGTACCGCGCCGGCCTGCGATTTATCAGAATAAAGTTACTTGTTCACTCGAACTAGGAGCCGAGCGTTCCTTGTCGGCAAAGACATGGACGGTGCCATATTCACCGTCGTAGCCCGGTTCAATCTGAAGCTTCCCGGCCCGTACCCGTTTGACGGCTTCGGCTACGTCCGGTGTGCTGGCGGACTCAATTGACTCTATGGGTATATCAAGCAGGATGGTCAGTTCATCACCAAAGGCTTGTAGCAAGCTTTCATATTGAGCGGAAACTTTTTTGGTGCCGGTTTGAACGCCAAGCGCTTCGGCTATGATTTCTTCCAGTGGCACTAGCGACCAATAGTCCGGCGCGCCGGCTGGTTTAAAATCGGCCGACCGATCGGCCAGTTCTTCAACTCGTGACAAAACACCAACTGTCACTTTTCGGCCGCAGCTTGGGCACAGACCTTTATGGGCTTTGGTTTCGGTCGGATGCCAACGAACACTGTGGGCGCTATGACCGTCATAGTGATATTTGCCTTCCTCGGGAAAGAACTCAATCGTGCCAAGTAGCCTAGTCGGTGATGTGGCGCGTTGATTGGTTCTGGCCGGCGCACCAGTCCGTAAGGCTTCAGTAATGCCGTTATAACTTAGCTCACCGTCAAATTTAACTGCCTCGCGGCCGATTTTGGCGGCCGAGTGGGCGTCGGAACTGGAAATTAAAGCCACGTTATCCAGAGCGCTCAAGCGCCAATTCATTGGCGGGTCGGAGCTCAATCCAGTTTCAATCGCTAATATTTTTGGTGTTAATTCTTCAAAACATTCCTCCAAATTATCAAAGCCAGACATCGAGCCAAAGACGCTAAACCACGGCGTCCAGGCATGGGCCGGAATAACTAAGGCTTGGGGATGGGCACTAAAGGCCATTTCGGCTACCCGTTTGGTACTTAAGCCGGTAATCGGCCGGCCGTCGCTAGAAAGTTTAGCGCCGTGGCTAACCAGTAAATCATTAAAAGTTTCGGCTGCTTCAAGACTGGGCAACATAATAACTGTATGAATCCGCCGAGTCTTGTCGGCTTGTTTGTAAATGCTGGAGACTTCGACGCTCAAGATAAAGCGGGTTGGGTCGTCCTCGGCTGCGTCTTTCAGCACAAACAATCCTTGTTCAGGAGCAGGCGCTAAATAATGTTCAATTTCGGCCAGCCATAGCGGGTGAGTAAAGTCGCCGGTGCCAAGCAGTTTGATGCCTTTTTTACGGGCGTATTCATCAAGCAAGGGCAGAGTCAGATTTTTGGAAGTTGCCCGGGCAAAGCGCGAATGTATATGAAAATCCGCAAAGTAGCTCACACTTCTATTTTATATGGATTCTTGTCAATCTGGCTCCGGAGGCCGGACTCGAACCGGCAACCGTCGCCTTAACAGGGCGCTGCTCCACCAATTGAGCTACTCCGGAATATTAGATACAAACAATATTATACCTTGTTGAAAACAGGTATGGCTTCAGATTCTTAGCAAAATTATTTGGCGAGGCTGATGCGACGGGCGAAACGGACAACGTCCGGTCTCCAAAGGTGTTTTAATTTACTTGGGCGTTAAGATAGTCGACTCTCAATTTTTTGTTGCGATCGTTATTTTGAATCTTCAATTGCATAGAATTAAGTTTATCCGTGCTGTCAACAAATTTGGTTACGTCCCATAATGTCGAGGAACTTGCTTGGCCTGAGTATTTTTTACCGCCTGTGACCAAAACCGGATCTTGATTTAGGGAACCCCACTCCACAGGATCAGAAGGCCAGCTGCTTCCGACGCTCCACACGGTATTGCCGGTTTTGGAACCAGATTCACCGTAAATCTCGACAGCCATGATAACAGACTGGATAGTTCGGCTTGGATCTTGATTGGGCGTAAACTGAAAAACAACATACGACCTCGGTTGAATATACAGAAAAGCATTATCATTGGACTGAACTAAACCAAGAGTTCCGGCTTCTGCCAAGGTTTGGTTTTTAGACGAATCATAGCCGCTGGTAACATTGAATAGCAACGATTGAGCCGTTGTTTGCTCACTTATTTGTGTAACTACGAGGCCAACAACAACCACAAAAACAACCATGACAAAGAATTTAGTAGCTCGACTGGTTTTCTTGATTTTTTTGTGAAGTTTTTTGATATGTTTTTTCATTGTTTAAGTTTTTAGGCTTATGGTTTACATTAAATTACGATTATTGAAAGCTGTCAATAAAGATTGGGAGACTGAAAACTAAATTCTTGTGTTAGTTTTTTGTTGTTCGCAAGTAAGATTCTAACTTTTTCCACCACGGGGAGCCATTCGACTCGTTCGCTTACGCTCACTCGCTCATGGCTTGCAGCCGGCGAACGAGGCGAATGTCCTGAGCGAACGAAGTAAGTCGAAGGACTCACTTTTTGTATAATTCCACTATGTATTTCGTCTATATCCTTCGTAATACCCATAATCGGCTATACATTGGCCATACCAAGAATATGGATCAGCGTCTGCAAGAACATAAATCAATTATTCATGGCGCAAAGTTCATCAGAGATTATGGGGATTTCGAGCTAGTGTATTTCGAGAAATATACCGCTCGGTCTGATGCAATGAGTCGAGAAAAACAATTGAAGGGCTGGACTCGAGCTAAAAAAGAAGCGCTGATAGCCGGTGACTTAACGTTGTTAAAGAAATTATAAAAATCTTCGCTTAGCCACTACAGGGGTAGAAGTTTTACAAAATACCATTTTATGGTATTGTTTTTATCGATGAGTTTTGAAAATAACACTTATCCAGCCGCTCTTTTGTTAAAATCAAAACGCTTAAGGTAATTCATTTATTTGGTAGTAGCATAAGTGCGACTTGCCCTCTTTGTTTTTATAAGCGCAACTATTGTTCTAACTATTGTAGCCGCTGTTGGGTACTTTGGCCGCCGGCGGGTTGAGTCGATCCGCTGGGTGCCGGCGAACCTTGGCTAGTTCCTCCGCCTGGCTGAGCGGGCTGTTGATTGTCAGTTTGTGGCTGAAGCTGTGTTGTAGTGTTTTGGGCTTTGGGCGCGGTTTTCCGGCCTATGTAGAACCCTATCGCTCCGGCGACTAAGAGACCAATCAACACCCACGTTACAATTAGAGCTAGGGCTGCTTTTGACAGATAACTCACACTTACCCCCTTCAATAAAGACAAAATTAACTATCTCTAATTGTACTGTATTTGTCATTTTTATTAGCGTATATAACATAACCGACTTGCTATAATGCCATGAGATAACAAAAGGCTTAAGATGAAAATTTTTAAAAATCAACGCGGTTTTGGCGGCATTGTCGGACTAATGCTGATTGCAATTATCATCGCAGCTTTAGCCTTTGTCGCTTGGCGAGTCTGGGGCAGCCAGGACCAAGCCGAACAAAGGACAGTCGACACTAGCAAAAATGATTCATATAACTGGTCGACAATGGCACAGGGTCCATACAACGATCGTGTGTCGTTTGCGACCTCATCCGATTTGCTCAACTGGAAGGACTCCGGCCAGATTTTAGCCGAACATGCCTCTGTACCGGACGGTATCTATAAGAGAGAAAACGGCACCATCTATGTCTATTTTGTTGATGTTTCGCAGGATGGCCAACCGGAAAAAATCGGCCTGATTCGATCGAGCGATGGCGGCCAGACTTGGACGGATCGGCAATTTGTAACTATCCAAGGTTTAGGCGACAAAATCGCCGTTGACCCGGACCCCTACTTGCTAACCGACGGCCGTATCCGCCTCTATTTCTTTGACATTGCCGATACCCGTACTCCAGGTAACAGCGGCAAAATTTATTCGGCCCTGTCAGATGATGGAATCAACTTTAAATTAGAACAGGGGATACGCTTGGAGCGGCCAGATGGCTTATTTGATCCTGATGTCGTCTGGGTAGATGGCACTTGGTACATGTATGCTGGAGACGGTACTGGCCAAAAAACCATTGTTGCTACCTCGAGTGACGGGCTGAACTTTAGCGAAAAAGGTGTGGCTTACAGCGAAGGGGCGATCCCCAACGTCTATTACGATGGCCAGCAATTTTTCCTCTACACCGGCGGTATCAACATTGCAACTTCGTCTGATGGACTAAAGTTCAACAAGACCGACAATCGCTTTGAAAGCTCATTTGGCCTAACAGCCGACCCGGGCGTGATCTACTTGGGGTCCAACGACTACCTAATGGTCTTCAAGACCAAAACAACCAAACCGCCAGGCCAATAATTTACATTTAAATCTAAGCTTTAGCCTCTTTCACTATGGGAAGAACCGTCTTCTGGCCAAATAGTGGTTGCTATACTGATAGCGTGAAGGAGAAATTCCTCAACTTTTATAAGGCTATTGCTAACAATAAATACATTGTCTGGCTTACGACCGATAAAAAAAGACTGGCATTTCTGACTACTGGTTTTGTGTTGCTAGTTGTCATAACTACGCTGCTTTTGCAATCAGGGCGGCCGGCGATGGACCAGCAGACAAAGAAGCAAGGAATGACTTTTGAGGTTAGCATACCGCAGAACACGCCAACGGACGACACAGTTCATATCTACTTCCAAAACCAGCAACATTACAAAATGACTAAAATAGCCGATTACAAATTCTCGATTACCCTATCGGAGACGGAGTTAAATTCAGATGAAGACGGTCAGTTGAAGTACCGCTACAGCCGGAATGGTCACAATTTTAATAGCGCCGACTACCTCGAGCCAGACACTAACGATTATTTCTGGACGCAAAAAGGTCGCACCACAACTTTTAAGAGCAACTATGTTCAAAAAGACAGCGTAGGAAGATGGCGTTGGTTTCCTGCTGTTGACCAGCCAATCGAACAGACTTCTTCTCTTGTGCCTATTGGCAGCTTTACACCGCGGATCGGTAGTACGACCTTCCTATCCGGCCAGATAATTGAAGACCTTTATGTGGAAGCCTTTAGAGATTTTTTTGAAGACACTGCTGCTCATATGAAAAATGTAGGCTATCGTCTGGTAGAGATTGACCCACCCTGGCAGTGGACAGAAGAAGACGGCCTACCGAAGGTTAAAAATCTCGTCAAGGACAACCCCAATTATCCGGACGACGCTACCCTGAAACAGGAAATTTTAGCTTTTAAAAAACGGGGCATCAAGGTAATGCTGGGACCGCAACTTTGCTGCAACGAACTTAGTACCCAGAACCGTTCGCCGCAGTGGTGGGACGCTTATTTTTCTGAAACTGCCAATTTCTTAGTCCACTTCGCCGGACTAGCTGAAGAAACAGGTGTAGATTACTTGCACTACGCCGCACCCGTTGGCTATGACGAGCCTGATTACAGCCAGCGTTGGAGCAAAGTATTCGGGCAGATCAGAACGGTTTACTCCGGCAAGGTCGGTCAGATGGTTTGGAATTTTGCTTCCGATATCGGGCAAATAATACCAACTGCTAACGACATCAAATGGGGGGATGAACTGGATTATTTTTATATTGCCATTGATACGCCACTTTCCCTAAAAGATGATCCTACCGACAATGAACTGATGCTGGCCGCCGGCACAATGCTTGACGGCGCCAAACAACTATATAACGAGTTTAATAAGCCGTTGTTTATCAGAACCACTTATTTTAATGTGGCCAAAACCTGGAAAGGGAATTCATTTTATTCGATTGCCTCGATTCCACAAACTTCGGATTCTGAAAAAGATTTGGAAGATAGCAAATACAGCTGGAGCGGGCAGGATTTGGCTAGAGTGGTGCAGGCTTACTTTAGAGCAATTGCCGAACGTCCTTGGGTAGTAAGCTATGCCCAATTTAGCTATGGCCACTGGCTAACACCGCTAGCCGCAGACCTTTCTGTCAGGGGCAAACCAGCCGAAGACATTTGGAAAAAATGGAACAATTTGATATATGCCCAGTAGATACACAACGGCATTTCGGATAGATAGAAAATTTAGTAAAAGACCAGTTTGTTTATCTTCAATGCAGCTAGGCTGAACTAAAGATTATTGATTAAGAGAGGCCGATGCGGCGGGCGAAACGGACAATGTCGGGCCACCAGACCACCAAGGCCACTACCAGCCAGATCCAACCGATGGTCGTGTGATTGGCCGAGTCGGATATAAACAAAAAGTTGTAGCTCACCCCCACAAGAACAATTCCTAAAAGGCGTCTTGCCATTTTAACCTCCATGTAGTCTAATTTTCCGCCAGTCGAGATGAATTATCAAGTCGTTTAGGTGTTGATTTTTGGCGGCAGCAGGCATAATATTCAATTGATAAGAGGGTGTTGTTATGATCAGAAAGTTGATGGCTGCGCTAATTTTAGCGGTGCTGACATTCTTGGCATTTGGCCAAACCTCAACAACGGCTCAGTCCGCTTACAGCTTCGAGTTTTATGACTTTCAAACTAATAGTTACGTAACGACATTTCCTTTTGGTCATAGCAACGAGATTATTGTGGCCAGTCAAACTCAGGATGTCAGAAACCAGCTTCCCATTAGTCTATCTCTAAGAATTGACGGCACTGAAAAGTGGACGGCAACTATTGCCAACGATCCAACTCAAAACTGCCGCGATGCCACCGGCTGTTCAACCCGCGGCCCAAAAGTAAGCAATCCTGGCGCCGACTCTTTCTTTGAACTGACAGCAATGATTGAAAGTGGCCAAAATCTGGCAACTTATGCCAGCGGCACGCCGCCCAGCCGCACCTCGGAGACAACAACCACATCGGAGCAACCGACCAACCAGTCTAGCACGACCACTTCAAGTAATAGCTGGTGGCAGTGGTGGTGGGGAGCTGGCTTTGTCGTCGGCATACTGTGGCTCTTTCCTTGGGTCTTCGTTGGCTGGCAATGGTCAAGATTCAGGCTGTGGGGTTTTGGCTGGCCTTGGCCATGGTGGTTCTGGATCCCTCTGCTTTGGTTTATACCGTGGCTGATCATCGGTTGGATATGGTGGCTGGATTGGTGGCTGTGGTGGGCTTGGCTATGGTGGCTGTTCCCTTGGTTCTTCTGGTGGGTCTGGTGGGTGATTGTCTTCAAAGAGTTCACCATCTGGCTCTGGCGCCAGACTAAATAATGCACAAGACAGTCTTTTCTCAACTTTTGCACCGCCGGCCGAATAGTCACAAGTATGACTTTGGACATGTTCTAGTTATTGGCGGCTCGCCGGGCATGGTTGGCGCGCCGCTGCTGGCCGGTCGTGCAGCGCTGCGGGTCGGGGCCGGCTTAGTTACGATTGCCTCAACCAAAAACGTCATCGACATGCTGGAAAAACGCGTCGAAGAAATTATGACCCTAACCATTGAAAACAACAGGCAATTGCTCGATTTTATTACCAAGCGAAAAGTTAATTCTTTAATAATCGGCCCCGGCCTAAGAGAAGATTCGGCTGAATTAGTAGGTAATTTAATTAAATCAGTAGACTTGCCAACTGTTCTTGACGGCGGTGCTTTAACTATCCTTAGTGAAAAACTTGACTTGTTAGGTATTTTACAGAGGCCAAGAACTTTAATTCTGACGCCGCATTTGGGCGAATTTCAGCGATTCTTTGCCGAGCCCTTGCCTAAAGACCAAACTAAACTTAAACATGTGGCCCAAAAATTCGCCAAAAACCATGGGATAATTTTGGTCTTGAAAGGCCATCCAACATACGTTTCATCAAGGGATGGCAGTATTTACGAAAATACAACTGGTGGTCCCGGCTTGGCTACCGCCGGATCTGGCGATGTACTGGCCGGCGTCATTACCGGTCTAATTGCTCAAGGCATCGAGCCAACCGAAGCGGCCAAAGCCGGAGTTTATCTGCACGGCCTGGCCGGGGATTTGGCCGTCGAGCAAAAAACCCAGGCCGGTATGATTGCTTCGGATGTTATCGAATTTATTCCAGCAGCACTTGAGTCGGCAAAGTAAAAAATACAATTTGCAAAAAATGATTAAGGGACTATTATTGCTAATACTTAACAATTAACCTGCTGGAATCCGGTGTGAATCCGGAACTGTGCCGCAACGGTAATCGTTTGCTTCGCAAAGCGAATGCTCAATTATCAATGCTCATTGGCTCAATGAATGATCAATGCATTAATGCAGCAATCATTGAACTTTGAAACTTGAACATTGAACATTAAGCTTGCCTTGCAAGCGTTAGTCCGATACAGCAACAACCGCAAATAGCGGGAGTCTCGAGCAAGACTGAAGGATTTGGCTAGTTAATCCTCATTGTCTGCCGGGGCAAGGAGGATTTTTTATGAGCCGAGTAGCTCAAGCTCTCAAAACAAAATTATCAACTTTAATAATTCTTATACTAGTATTTGGCGCTGGCGGTGTGGCATCGTTACTTACCCAAGATGAGTCGCCCAAAGCCCAAATCGCAACCGAGCAGTCACAGACGACTTATGTTAAATACAGAGGCGTCGAAGGCCAAACTGCTCTAGAATTGTTGAAACAATACGTCAAGGTCGAAACCAAGCACTATGATTTTGGCGATTTGGTGACTTCAATCAACGGTACGCCCGGTAATGGGCCAAAATATTGGAGTTTTTACGTTAATGGCCAACTGTCCGAAGTTGGCGCCGGTACGTACATTTCCAAAGATAGCGATACGATAGAATGGAAATTACAGGCTCTATGAACAAAAACACGACTAACATACTCGTGGCCATCGCTTTAATCGGATTAGTAGTAGCGTTACGCGTACTACCGCATCCGGCTAATTTTGCGCCAGTGGCCGCCGCCGCTATTTTTGGCGGGGCAGTACTGCCCCGCCGCTTGGCCTTATGGGTACCGCTAGCCGCCATGATAGCCTCCGATTTAATAATTGGCCTGCATAGCTTGGTTTTACTAACCTGGGGTTCGTACGCTTTGTTTGCTCTGGCTAGCAGTCACTGGCTGCGCCGTAATCTCAACTTCGTTCGTGGAGCGACTTTAACTATCAGCGCTTCGATTTTCTTTTTTGTGGTGACTAACTTTGGCGTTTGGGCAACTTCCGGCATGTACGCCCATACTTGGGCTGGCCTAATCCGTTGCTATGAATTGGCACTGCCGTTCTTTCGTAATACTTTAATGAGCGATATTGTCTACACTATTGTTTTGTTTGGCGCCTACTGGCTGGCTATCAAACTCGGCCAGCACCTGGTTTTGCGGACTAAAGCAAACTTTTAGAAGTCAGTGAGGTTAGGCCTTTAACAATCGCCCGACCGAGTTTTCTATCTTTTTCGGCGGCTTCGTCCAAGGCGCCAAATTCTTTTTCCAGCAATTTAAGGTGCTGATCGCGGAATTTCTTGAAGGTACTTTTCTTAAGACCGGATTTTTTAACAAAGGCACTGATTTTTTCACTGCCAATGTAGTGGGGCAAAATCACGTAAGTAGCGCCTTGGCGGTAAAGCTTGGCGGCCTGGCGCGGGTTTTCGGCCTCGCAAATTACTACTGCTTTAGGATTACGGTTCTCGACATGGCTTAGCAAAATCGAGTTAGTTTCAAAATCGGTAATGGTTGAAACAATTAATTTAGCGCGGTCAATACCGGCTTCTTCTAGAAGCTCGATGTCGGTAGCGTCGCCATAAAGGTAATTCACGCCGCGCCGCTCCATAGTTTCAATGACTTCCGGATCGTAATCAACTACCACGTATTTCTTTTTAAGTTCCTCAAAGACGTTAACAAATTCGTGGCCGCCCTTTTGGTAGCCAAACAGAATAAAGTCGTATCGGCTAACCGGATAATGCTCATGCCGGACGTGGCGACGCTCAAACAGATAAAGGTGCTTTTCAACCAGGCTATACAGCTTGTCGCTAAAAGTAATTAAGTAAGTTGAGATGGCAATCGAGAGCAGAGCTATTATCGTCAGCAAGACTACTATATGTTGCTGGATTAAGCCTTTCTCGTAACCGAGAATAACAAAGATAATCGAAAACTCACTAACTTGAGTGAGATTGAGGGCCGTTTTAAAAGCCGTTCGTCTGGTGTAGCCTAGCAAACCGAGGCCGGTCAGGATGATCAGCGGCTTAAATATGACCACAATCAGCACGCCGGCAATGATTAAGCCCGCCGAATCGCTCAACTGGCTAAATGATAACTGGGTGCCCAAAGCGATAAAAAAGATAACCACAAAAAAATCGCGCAATGGTCTAAGTCGGGCAGCGATTTCTTGAGCATATGGTAGACCGGCTAAAAAGATACCGGCCGCCAATGCGCCAATTTCCATCGAAAAACCGGCTTTGGCAAACAGGGCGCCTAGGCCCAAGCCCCAGGCGATGGCGAACAGAAAAAGTAATTCTTGGTCGGAGGCAATTAGTTTCTGTAAATGCGGCAGCAAGTAACGACTGACGTAGTACATACCAGCGCCAATTAGTAAGCCCTTGAAGGCCAGCGCCGCTAACGGTCCTGCGGCCAACCACTCGCCGCCTTTAGCCGAGGCCACGAACATTATGGCAATGGCGGCGACAACGTCTTCCACGACTAATGCACCAATTGTTAATTTGCCGTAAAGCCGACCTTGCTCGCGTTTATCACTTAGCAATTTCAAAGCCACGATCGTGCTAGAAAGTCCAAAGCCAAGGCCGACAAAAAAGGCTTCGGCGCTTGATAGGCCAAAGGCCGAACCAACTACCCAGCCAATAATGGTAGTGATAGCAATTTGAGCAGACGCGACAGTTAATGATGGCCTAACCACCTCGGCAATGACTTTCGGACTCATGCCTAGTCCAATGATAAAAAGCAAAAGGGCGATGCCTAAATCGCCAAAGATAGATAAAGTTTCTGGTGATTTGACGATGTTAAACAGAACCGGTCCGACGACAATACCGGTAATAATATGGCCAATTAACAACGGCTGGCCGATACGGCGCATAATCAAGGCCATGCCGGCACCGATAGCAATAATGACACTTAGTCCTGCAAAAACCGCTTCCATTGTTTATAGATTACAGCATAAGAGGTATTCGCAACCAGTTTGGTGAAATGCCTGCAATCGTTTTGCTATGATATATAGGTGTTAAAAGATCAATACCAGCTAAAACAAATAAATACAGCTGTAACCGATCAAGTGCATTTGCTGGAAAAAAAATGGCGTAGCTGGCCTTATAAAAACACGACTTTGCTGATTTTAAGTTTGGTGGCTTTTTTCTATCTAATAAAAGACCCTTCAGTTGACAATCTTATTCGGCAAGCCGGCAACTTGGGCTATTTAGGGGCACTAATAGCTGGCCTCCTGTTTGTTTCAATATTCACCGTAGCGCCGGCTGCCGTTATCCTTTTCCATTTGGCTGATAAGCTTAACGGCTTTGAAATCGCCTTATTAGCTGGCCTTGGCGCCATGATGGGCGACTACTTGATCTTCCGGTTTATGAAAGACCGGGTTTTTAAGGAACTTGGCCCGCTTTTTGTAAAATACGGCCGGCGCTACTTTAAGATTTTTTATAAAAGTCCGTACTTTGGCTGGCTATTACCGGCGGTTGGAGCCTTTATTATTGCTTCGCCACTGCCGGATGAAGCCGGCGTAAGCATTCTTGGCCTGTCAAAAATAAAGCGCTGGCAATTTTTTGCGATCGCGCTTACCCTTAACGCGATCGGCATTTTTTTAGTGGTTAGCGCAGCCCGGCTAATCTAACCACAGCCTCTATATAATAGTGCTTATGCATTTATGGCATACGTTGCTATTACATGATTTATATAAAACGCTCAATTCAGGTGAAAAAGGCCTTTCTTCGGCTGAAGCCGAAAGAAGACTACGCCAATTTGGCTATAACCAAATATCGGTTAAAAAGGAGTCTTTTTGGAAAAAGTTGCTGGCGCCATTTAAAAGCATTTTTATAACAATTTTGCTGATTGCCGCTTTAATTAGTTTTTTAAGTGGTAAAAACCTCGATGCCATCGTTATTTTGGTAATAGTGGCCATCAATACGCTGATTTGGCTAAGCCAGCAACAAACTACCGAGCGGGTGTTAAACAGTCTCAAAAAGCATTACGAGCAAATCGTCCAAGTCTTACGCAATGGTCAAGTCACAAAACTCAATTCAAAGTTGCTGGTGCTAGGTGACGTTGTTGTATTAGGTGAAGGCCAGAAAATTCCGGCCGACGGCCGAGTGATTGAAGCCGCCAACCTCTTCATTGATGAATCGGCGTTAACAGGCGAGTCATTACCGATAAAGAAAAATGTCAGCGTGTTGTCGGCTGACAAAAAGATATTCGAGAGAGACAACATGCTATTTTCTGGCACTTATGTAGTATCTGGTTCGGCTAAGGCATTAATTGTAGCAACTGGTATGCAAACCGAGTTTGGCAAGATTGCCAAATTGGCGGTTAAGCAGGAGCCAAAAAGCCCGCTCCAAAAAAAGATTGATCAGATAGTCAGCAAACTAATAAAACTTTTAGCTATTTTAGCCTTGGTGGTCTTTCTGTTAGCTTTGCTGCGCGGCATTGCTGTTAGCGAGGCTTTACGTTTTGTATTATCATTCATCGTTTCGGCAGTACCGGAGGATTTGCCAATTGCGCTAACTATTATTTTCGTCTTGGGCATGCGGCGGATGGCTAAACATAAGGCGCTGGTTCGTTCAGTCAGCGCTATTGAGAATCTCGGTTTAATAACCGCAATCGCCATAGACAAAACCGGTACCTTAACAAAGAATCATCTAGCCGTTGCGTCGGCTTGGACCGCCCAGCCAAGGTACGATATCAAACAGGCTGCTATTAAGGCTTTGGGTGATGCCAACAGTCTTGAGCCTTTCGATCATGCTCTTAAGCAATTCGCCGCTAATATGGCAGCGAATCATGCCAAGCCCGAAAAAATCTATCCATTTAATCAGCAGCAGAGGGCTAGTGGAGTACTCTGGCAAGAGGGTTCAAAGCACAAACTTTACCTAAAAGGTGCGCCGGAACACATTATCAAACTGTGCCGGTTGGGTCGTGCTGAAGCCGCCAAAGCCGAGGCTAAGCTAAGGCAGATGGTGGCTAATGGCTTTCGAGTTATTGCCATTGCCAAAGCGGATGTTAGTTCAACTCTAGACAATCTGGAAAATCTAAAGAAATATGAATTAGAACTTTTGGGGTTGATTGCCTTTGCCGATGAACTTCGGCCCGAATCTGCCCCCTCGATTGCCGCTGCCCAGGCTGCCGGTATTTCCGTCAAAATGATTACCGGTGATCATTTTGATACTGCTTTTCACATTGGCCGGACATTGAATATAAGTCAGCATCGCGATCAGGTAGTGGAGGGTGACGAGTTGCCAAAGAGTGAAGACGAGCTTGAAACTTATGTGAGAAACAAAAACGTTTTTGCCAGAATCTTGCCGGCCCAAAAGTTCGCTCTCCTAGCCGCCCTAAAACGTTCTGAGATAACGGCCATGACCGGCGACGGTGTCAACGATGTGCCGGCACTGACCAAGGCCGATATTGGTATTGCCATGGCTTCGGGCAGCGATATCGCCAAAGATGCCGGCGACATTGTGCTGTTGGACAATAACTTTGCCTCGATTGTTAGGGCCATCAGTGAGGGTCGAGTCATTTATGACAACATCCGCAAAATGCTGTTTTATTTGCTGTCCACCAGCCTCGGTGAAGCTTTAACAATAATTGGCGCTTTGGCGCTTGGGCTGCCACTGCCAGTGACAGCCATCCAAATACTGTGGGTCAATCTGGTGACTGATACGGCTTTGGTAATTCCGCTTGGTCTGGAGCCGCCGGAAGGTGACCATATGCATCGTCCGCCGCGCCGGCCTAAAACGCCGATACTCGACCGTCTGATTTTATCCCGCATTCTAATTGTCGGTACCGCCATGGCCATTAGTATCTTGACTTATTTCGCCATGATAATTCACTGGGGCTACTCACACGAATATGCCCAGACCATCGCCTTTACCATGCTGGTTGTGTCCCAATGGGTCAATGCTTTTAATGCTCGTAGCGAACGCCAATCATTGTTTGGCCGTCTGCGGACGCCTAATTATAAGTTGCTGGCCGGACTGGCGATTGCAGCCTTGGCCCAAGCTCTGGTCATGTTCGGCCCACTACAAGATGCTTTCAACATTCAAGCCGTAAGCTCGGCTCATTTACTAACAGGATTGGTTATGACCAGTGCGGCTGTTTATTTGGCGGCCGAAATTCACAAGCAGCTACATCGCAAGATCTCGGTTTAAATTTATGTTCAGGCAAGAATAATAGTCGCCAGGCCCAAAAAGGCCATAAAGCCCAGTACGTCGGTAGCGGTGGTTATAAAAACGGTGGCCGAGCTGGCCGGATCTTTATGAAGCCGCGACATGACTAGCGGAACAATCGTGCCAAAAGCGGCCGCTACTAATAAGTTAATAACCATCGCCAACGCCAAAACCAGGGCAATTGCCGGCTCGTGGTCTTTGGCTAGCACAACTAAAGCCACAATGAAACCATTAATCAGTCCGTTGACAAAACCAGCGCCAAGTTCATTTCGCAAAGTAGCGTAGGCGCTTCTAAGATCTATTTGCCTTAGGGCAATGCCGCGGACAACCACTGCTAAAGTTTGGGTGGCGGCATTACCACCCATGCCGGCAACAATCGGCATGTAGACAGCCAGCAAGACATATTTACTGATGGTGTCTTGGAATAAGCTAACCGTCGCAGCCGCCAAAAAAGCCGTAGCTAAGTTGATAATCAACCATTTATAACGGAATTTAACTTTCCGCTTCGCCGAATCGGTTACTGTCTCTTCGGCACTAACACCGGCAAAACCATAAAGTGTGGCTGATTCCTGTTCCTTTAGCAAGTTCAAAACATCGTCTGAATAAATAATGCCAACCGCGTCGTCGTTATCATTCACCACCGCAACCTTGCTATGAGGGTGTGACCTAAACAACTCGGTGACTTCGTCGTGGCTGGCGGAGTGCTTAATTGTCCGAATATGCTTGATGTAAGGTTTTATTTTCTCACCTGGCCGAGTAAAGCCCAGTTCATGCCCTGGTAAAAAACCAGCCAGTCGGCCATCATCGATGACTAAAATAATTGGCGACCGACCGGTCCGCTTTTCGTGCAGTTTGAACTTTTTAGCGACTGTGGCAATCTCGTCATTAATATCAACTTGAACGTAATCAACGTTCATCAGCCCGGCGGCAGTGTTGGGATCGAACTCCAGTAGCTGGGAAACCATATCGCGCAGTTCATAACTCAAATGCTCCAGGATTTTTTGCCGCTTATGCTTACCAAGCAACTGAAGCATATCGGTGGCGTCGTCCGGATCCAGTTTTTCTAAAACCGCCACTAACTCATTTTCCGGTAAGCGAACCAAGAGGTCTCTTCGGATGTGCGGTGTCAAAGCCAGCAGTAGTTCAGTTTGTTCCTCGAGCGGTAGACTGGAAAAAAGCTCAATTCTTTCATCAGGATGAAAGGAAATATGGTGGATTAAGCTATTTAATCTCTGTTTTACCGTTTTTGAGTTTTTATCGGCCATAAGCGTCATTATAAATCTTGATGGTTGACGAGCCAAACCAAAATCTGTTTAACTATGTGGCATAGTTGAAGTTTTGAGAGACTTCGCTAAATAAAAAGCCAAAAGGAGAAAATAGGTGCCGATTAAGGTTATATTTAGACCGTCAAGGGAAAAGAAAATAGTCGTCAGTATCATGCGCGACAGTGCTTGGCATGTCTACTTGATTTATTGAGATTTGGCAAATTCGGCGTCTAATAATGCCTGGAACTTGGCGACTGTCGGCCGGTTAGTCTCATCGGTCAGTTTAGACAGTTCCACAAATTGGCCGTTCAAAAAGAATGTCGGGGTGGATGACTGCTGTTTTGTTTTTTCGTATTCAGTTAGGTCGGCGTTGATGAGATCGTTGACATACTTACTCTGGTAATCGGATTTAAATTTGGTCATATCCAAGCTTAGGCTCTGGGCATAACTTTCGAACAATGACCGGGGCGCGGTGGTTGTTGTCCAGGAATTCCAGTTGCCTGACTCATAAAGTAGATCATGCATCTCCCAGAATTTGTTCTGCAAGTCGGCGGCTTCGGCGGCGCGGGCGGCGGCAAAAGCGTTTTTATGGACGCCGACTAAAGGTAAATTACGAAATTGCAATTGCATGTTGGCTGAGTTAGCCTCAAAGACTTGTTTTATCACTGGCTCCCATCCAAAACAGGCCGCACATTCATAATCGCCCCACACGGTTAAGGTGACATTTTTGGCGTTGTCGCCTTTAACGTGATTGGTGGCTTGGACCGAGGACGTAGTACTGCCGCTGTCAGTTTTTTGGTCGTTGGAATTCTTGTTAAAAATAAAAATACCAACAAAAATCAGAATAATGGCCGTCAGTATTGCCAAAAATCGCTTGTCCATCAGGCGCTCCCTCCGTCCGCTTCAATTTTCAATTCACAATTATCAATTGTCAATGAATTAACTAATGAGCCAATCATTCAATGCATTGCTGCATTGATTACTTGAGCAGTCATTGAACATTGAGTATTGAGCATTGAACATTAGTTACTCCTTGCTCTTTTATAATAACATGTCACAGTATCTAGCGACGATTGGAGTAAGATAAATAGAGTGAAAATTGCCCTAATGGTGGTCTTGGCCTACTTGGCAGACAACGGTTTGTTAGTTCACCGAGCCGATTCGAGCGTGCCGCACAAAGAACAACGACGGATGTCGCGTGGGCTATCAAATGGCCTTTTAGGTTTACACCAAATCGGCGGGCCAGCCTATCTATCCATATGCTTAATTTCAACAGCCAGCGCCGCGGTTCTGTTTTGGCTAAGCGCGGAAATTTCCTATTGGTTGGGCGGCGTGGTGGCGCTGGCTGTTGGTATTGAGGTTTATCGTAGCAATAAATATCTCAAGCCGGGGGGTTGGCTGTGGCGTTGGACCAACTTGTTTGCTTACGTCGTAACAAAATTGTTACAGCCGCTAGCACCTTGGTTAAGCCGGCTGCCATTCAAAAGCCCAAGGTCGGAACACAGTCGGCTATTTGAAACAGACGATCTAATTGATTTGCTGCACCGGCAAGCTCGCCAAGCCGACAACCGGATTAGCCAGACAGACCTTGATACTGCTAAAGCGGCCCTAACTTTTGCGGATAAAACAATTAAGTCAGCGCTGGTGCCAATTAATAAGGTGCGGCTGGTTTTACCGGACGAGGTAGTTGGTCCGCATTTAATGGACGAACTTTACGAGCAAGGTTACTCGGCCTTTCCGGTTGGCAAAAAAATTGGCAAAAAGTTACCACCGGAAATTACTGGCATAGTCTATGTCAAAGATTTGCTAGGTAAGTCGCCACACCAAACCGTCGATCAGCTGGCTGTTAATGACTTTTCATATATTGAAGAGGCTAAGAACTTAAACCAAGCACTGGAGGCTTTTCTTAAAACCAGAAGCCTACTTTTAATTGTCATCAACGAGCGAGAAGAGGTGGTTGGGGCACTTTGGCTGGAAGATGTGCTGGAGCAAGTAGTCGGGCGCAAAGTTGTAGCTGAAGTTGAAAATCCGGCCGATGCCGACATTCGCGAGGCCTCGCTAACCGAAGAAAAATGATAAAATGACAGGGATGCAACGAGTCTTAAGCCGGGATGTGGCGGCTCACGTTGGTAAACCAGTTTTGCTGCGTGGCTGGCTTCATAAAAAACGCTTAATCGGCGGTATCAATTTTATTTTGCTGCGTGACCGCGGCGGCTTGATTCAGATAGTTTTACAAGACGAAAAGCAGGTTGAAAAATTACGCGGTTTGCAAATTGGCACCATCTTAAACGTGGAGGGCAAAGCCGTCAAAGAGCCGCGGGCGCCGGGCGGTGCCGAGATCCATGAACCAAAAATTACTGTTGAAGTACCTGTGACCGACGAGCCGCCAATCGAAATTGATAAACCACTTAGCCATCAGCCGGACAATCTTGATACGTTGTTTGATAACCGCGTCATAGGACTGCGTAACATGGCCGAACAGGCTATATTTAAAATTCAAGCCGAGACCAAAGAGGCCTTCCGCCAATTTTTGCGCCATGAAGAATTTACCGAATTTAACTCGCCTAAACTTCTGGCCGGCGCCACCGAGGGCGGGGCCGAAGTTTTTAAGTTAGATTATTTTGGTAAAGATGCGACATTAGCTCAAAGCGCCCAGTTTTATAAACAAATTATGGTCGGCGTGTTTGAGCGAGCTTTTGAGATTAACCCGACTTATCGAGCTGAACCAAGTGCCACCACCCGCCATATGACCGAGTTTATCCATATCGATGCCGAGGTCGGCTTTGTTACATTTTCTGAATTACTTGACCTGCTTAGTAATTGTCTAAATTTTGTGGTAGATCATGTTTGGAAAAATTGCCAAGCCGAGCTGGAGCTTTGGCAAGCTAAAAAGCCAAAATTAACCGCCAAAATTCCAGCTCTGACTATGGACGAAATTCATAGTTTATACACCAAAGCTACTGGCGAGGATACCACCAAGGAGCTGGATTTAAAGCCGGATGAAGAGCGTTGGATTTGCGAATACGCCAAAAAGGAACTAGGCTCGGAAGCGGTTTTTGTAACCGAATGGCCAAAAGCTGATGCTAAGTTTTACCATAAGCTATATGAAGATAAACCGGATAAAGCCGAACGCTTCGATTTATTATTCCGCGGCGTGGAACTGGCAACCGGTAGTATGCGCGAGCACCGCTACGACGTTTTGGTCAAGCAACTCAAAAAAATGGCCAAAGGTGATCCAGACTCGCCCGGCTTTAAGTATTATTTGATGGCCTTTAAATATGGCATGCCGCCGCATGGCGGCTTTGGCTGGGGCTTGGAGCGCACCGTCGAAAAAATCATCGGCCTTGCTAATGTCAAAGAAGTAACTCTATTCCCGAGAGATATCAACCGTTTAGCCCCCTAATGAGTCCATACGAGAAAATCATTGAACTGCTAAAAACCAATAGTGTTTGGTTTGAAAAGCTGGAGCATGAGCCGGTTTATACGTCCGAGCAAGCCGCGGCAGTTCGTGGCATGGATTTAGAATCCGGTGCTAAAGCCCTACTTTTTAAGGCCGATAATGATTTTGTTTTAGTGGTGCTAGGCGGTCACAAAAAAGTTGATTGGAAAAAACTAAAGCAACTTTTAGCAGTTAAGAAAATTCGGATGGCCACGTCGGAGGAGGTAATTGACCAAATGGGCGTAGAGGTTGGCGCCTGTTACCCGTTTGGCAATGTGGCCGGCCTGCGGACACTGGCCGATAAGTCACTGGCCGAGCAAGAAATAATATCGTGTAATCCCGGCCGCCACGACGTGTCATTCAAATTTAAGTTCGTAGACTACCAAAAACTTGTTAACCCAGAGTTAGTTACAGTTACTTCCTCCTAAAAAAATAAAGGTACAATAAAGCTTATGTTAAAAAACCAAAAAGGTTTTCACCTGCTGCCATTATTGATAGTGATTGTGCTGGCTGGCCTCGGCTTTGTTGGCTGGCGGGTTTTCCAAAATAAGAATCAAGGCTCACCGGAAAATAACATAACCGCACAATATAAAAATCCATCTGAAGAAGCGGCCATCAAAGCTGGCCAGCAACTGACTAACAACCAGTGCCAAGGTAAGGGCGTGCCGTATAAATTATCAGAATCGCCGATGAAGCCCGAAGATTTCATAATTGTCATACCTTACGGTTTGATGGTCGGTGGTCACGTTACACCAATAGACCATCAATACTTCAGCCCGGCTGACTATAAATCCAAGCCTGATACCTACGAAGTCCGGGCCATGGCCGACTCGACTTTGGTTGAAATCGGCTCTCGAGCGCGGCCATTTGGTCAGGAATATCGACTAGTCTTTACTATTAGCTGCACCTTTCTTTATTACTACGATTTAGTGACTAGTCTGACGCCGGACATTAAAAAAATCTACGATGAGGCCAATTCCAATACCGGCAGTCGCAAACCAATCAATATCAAGCTCAAAGCCGGCCAAGTTATCGGCCGCATCGGCGGGCAAACTCTGGACTTTGCCGTTTGGGACACCACCAAACCCTTATCCGGTTTTGTTGTGCCGGAACATTATTCATATGAAGCCTGGAAACTTTACACAGCCGATCCGCTGGATTATTACACTGACGATTTGAAGAAATTTATTCTGTCGCGTTACGTCCGGACGGTTGAACCTATCAGCGGCAAAATTGACTACGATGTTGATGGACGCTTAATTGGTAACTGGTTCCGCGAAGGCACCAATGGTTACGAAGGCGATCGCAGCCGAGGCCATGAAGGCTATTGGAGCAGCCATCTAGCGTTTGCGCCCAACCTTTATGATCCCGATTGGTTCGAGATTTCGATAGGCGACTATGTGACCCAAAAAAGCGGCGAGGGTTCACAGTTTGTCACGCCCAACAATTCGCCGCAGCCAAAAGACGTTTCGGTGGAGACTGGTTTGGTTAAGTACGACCTGCGGCAATTCAGTTATATGGCTGATGGCAAGTTTTGGGATCAGAATAGTATCGCCAAAAACATTACGATTTCGCCCAATCAAGAAAATTTTGGCTGTGCCGCCGTGCAAATGCTTGAAGCCCGCAAAATTAAATTCGAAGCCTTTAAAAACATGTCGTGTGATGGTGTGAGTGGTTTCACTAACACCGCCAAAATATATACCCGCTAATTAACAAGCGAACTTTGATAATATAAAAACAATGTTTGGTAGGCTTTGGAGAATTCTTCGAGGCGATCCTCGCCATAGACGATTGCCCAAATTGAGTTTATTTTGCTATGAACGTCCCAAACTAACATTTCTAATTTGGGGAATTTTGCTAATTTTTGGGGCTGTTAGCTACACCACATTGATGGAACGGCAGGGCTTTCCGTCCGTTCAGGCGCCATTTAGCATAATTTCCGGTACCTACTTTGTTGATGATCCGAAAATAGTTGATGAGCAAATCGGTAAGCCAATTTCCGAAATTGCCCTGACTCAACCGAAGATTAAGACAGTCACTACTCAATCAAGCGCCAATACAATCTCGGCCTTTGTTCAGTATCAAAACGATACCGAACCAAATTCTGCCAATGCTAATTTAGAGAAAGCCGTTCGGGATAGCGGCCGCCTGCCTTCAAGCGCCAATATTTTCTTTAGGACAATCGACGTCTCCAAGTACACGCCGCAAGACGAAAGTTATGAACTGCTGATTGCTTTCTATAGCAAGTCGGCTGGTGTTGATATCGGGCAACTGACTGATAAAGCCAAAGCCTACGCCGAGGTCCTTAATGCTAAACGCTTGAGCTTAGTTGATAAAGCCGAGATAATTAATCCCTTTTCAGCTGGTGTTAATCCGCAAACCGGCGAACCCCAATCTCTTCAAACCAGCTTTGACCGTTACGGTGAGCGCCAAGACGGTAAAACCGTTTTTTATAACGACGTGGTTATTGGTATCAAAGCTAAAGGCGATGCCGACGCCGTCAAACTATACGAGCAAATAAACTCGACCCTGGCCGAACTTAACCGCGAAAAACAGTTTGCCGGCTATGAAGCCAAAGTTTCGGCCGCCTTTGGTCCAGACATCACTACCGAAATTAACGAGTTGCAGCGGACTTTGATTGAAGGCCTGCTGGCAGTTTTGGTCTTTGGCACGTTATTAATCGCGCTGCGCGCTTCGCTGCTGGTAATAATTTCGATGGCGACCGTGCTGGCCATCACCATCGCCATAACTTACCTTATCGGCTATAGCTTCAACGTCATTATCTTGTTCTCGCTGATCATCGCCTTGGCGCTGATTGTTGATGACACCATCATTATGACCGAAGCGGTTGACGTGGAACGCCGCCGCCAAAAAGATGCTAAAGCGGTGGTTAAAGTTGCCACTCGTAAAGTCAGCCTGGCCATGCTGGCGGCTACCTCCACGGCCATACTTGGCTTTATGCCGCTAGCTTTTATCACCGGCATTTTGGGTGGCTTCATTCGACCAATTCCGGTTACCATTGCAATCGCTCTGATTACCAGTTTGATAGTAGCTCTGACAATTATCCCGCTGGCCGCCCGTTGGCTGATATTAGGTAAAAACAATATTGGCCCGAACGTTAAAGTACCTTTGACTGTCAAATGGCAGGAAGATTTTGCCCGGCTGTTAACCAAGCCGCTGCGCTGGGCCAAATATTCGGGTAAGCGCTTAAGCCTACTTGGGGCTAGTGCCTTAATTATCAGCTTTGTCTTCATCTTTGGCGGCATGTTTATTTTCAAATATCTGGAGTTTAATATTTTCCCCAGCAACAAAGACTCCAACCAGCTTAGCATTAGCTTGCAGTTCCCGAACGGCTCGGATATATCAAGCACCCAATCTGCGACCGATAAAGTTGACGCCATCGTGGCCGACACTCTTGGTGATAATCTCAAGCAAATGTCCTATTACGCCACGGCCACTCCGCGGATGGCCCAAGCCATTGTGTACCTTAAGCCTTACGACCAGCGAGCAGTCAAAGCACCACATTTGGTTAGCCAGCTCAAAGAAAGGTTTAAGAATTTTAACGATGCTAGCGTGACGGTCGGCCAGGCCGACACCGGCGGCCCGCCAGGCGTCTTTAGTGTCTTTATTCAGACGCCCGATCGGGCTAACGCTATGGCCCTAACCAAGGATATTGCTACCTTTTTGCAAGGCCGTGAACTAAAGCGGTTGGATGGCTCAAAAGCCCTCATAACTACCGCCACAGTTTCCAATGACGACCTTTACATTCGCAAAGACAACAAGCAGCTGGTATCGGTCGAAGCCAAGTTTGACGCAACTGATACTTCAACCCTGGTTAATTTAGCCAAGGAAGTTGTCGATAAAGAATATACCTCCGAAAAGTTGGCTAAATACAACCTCAAAAAAGACAATTTGGTTTACGATTTTGGCTTTGAGAGCGAAAACCAGGAATCGTTTAATGCCATGCTGGTGGCCTTTCCGATTTTGCTGGTGCTAATGTACTTCTTGCTGGCCATAGAATTTAGGAGCCTGCTGCAGCCGGTACTAATCTTTATGGCTATTCCGTTTAGCTTCTTTGGCGTGACCGGCGGACTTTGGCTAACCGATAATCCGTTTAGCTTCTTTACTATGCTAGGCTTCTTTGCGCTGGTTGGCCTATCAATTAAGAACACTATTTTGCTGGTCGATTATGCGAACCAAGGCCGCCGGGCCGGGCTAGGTCGCGTTGACGCCATTGCCGCCGCATTGGAAGAGCGCTTCCGGCCGCTTTTGGCTACGTCGGTTACGGCCATAGTTTCGCTGCTGCCGCTAGCTTTGACTAGTCCATTCTGGGAAAGCATTGCCTTTACCTTGATTTTCGGTTTGCTATCTTCCACCGCACTAGTACTGCTGGTTTTCCCATACTACTACTTGGGCGGCGAATACTTGCGAATGAAAATTGGCCGCAGCAGTTTCTTGGTTTGGCTCATTGCCAATGCCGGAGCCATATTTATTCTTAACCTGGTCGTTAGTATCGGCGTAGCTTTTCAAGTAATGGTTGCCTTCAACCTCGGCCGCCTGGCTTGGCGCCTAGGCCGCCGCTTTGGCCTGACTCGCCGCGCATAATCTCGCTGCTGGGTATAATAGAGGTATGGATGAGCAGGGCACCTCACCGCAAGCGCCGCAGTCAAATTACTCGACGGCTAATTACGACAACTATCAGCCACCGCAGAAACCGCGACGTAATTTTAAAAAGCCTCTGCTCATCATAGTTGCCGGGTTATTAGTCTTGACGGCCGGATTTACAATTTATGTGTTAGTATTCAAAAAAGATCAGCAGGCCCCTAATTTGGAAGCGCCATGCAAGGATGGTCTCTGCCAGGCAAATCAAACTCAAGTCAAACCGATTTCGGCCACCACCAAACATTACGCCTCGCAGAATTTCAGACTGGAGTTCGACTATCCAGATGATTGGACGCTGACCGACGAGCAAGCCAGCGGCATCATGACTGCCAAATCGCCGACCATCACATTAGAAGATACCGGCAGTCAGAAGATCGATGGTCTAGTCACATTGACCTTTCGAGCTAAATTCCAGAAGCTAACCGAATTTGACGCTGGTAGCGCTACGGCTGTAATTGACTCAATAAAAATAGCCTACACCAAACCAACCCAAAGCCAACGCGGCGAAACATACATAAGTTTCTTACGCTACGCCAAGACGACCGGCACAACATCATTAGACGGAATTTATATTACGGGAGATGCGGGTTATAAAATTGGCCAGTCTATTCCAAAAGACGATTTAACAAGAGTCGATCCAGTTGTGTCCATCACTTTCAGCCGCTGTTCTGACAATGCTTGCAATAGTACAACGCCGTTCTCAGTTGGAGCAGATATTTGGGATAATCGAACGATCTCTGAACCGCTACTGGCCATGCTCAAATCACTAACCATCCAATAACTGCTATAGTTGAATTAATGACAAAACAGCTGAAGCTTTTTGGTTGGCTGGCGGCGGTTTCGGCCGTTGGCATCGTCGCCTCATTTTGGCAGCTATTAGAAAAATTGGCTCTTTTAGAAAATAAAGATGTAGCCTTAAGCTGTAACCTTAATGACGTATTTTCTTGCAGTTCGGTATTGAATGCTTCTCAATCTTCGGTTTTTGGCTTTCCCAATCCAATTATCGGCCTAGTCATGTTTACTTTCTTTTTGAGCGTAGCGATTTTTGGACTAAGCGGCGCCAAAATTGTAAAGAGGCTGGCCTTGACCATTCAGGGCTTGGCCCTATTTATGCTCGGCTTCACGCTCTGGCTGTTTTATGAAAATACCTACTCAACTAAGGCTATCTGCCTGTTCTGTTTATTCAACGGCACTGCAGTAGTAATTATTAATGCTGTTATGTTGCGGCATAACACAGTCTACATTCCAAAACTCAAACGGCTGACAACCAAAGGTGCCGACCTTTTTGGCTGGTCACTGCTTTGGCTTGCGGTCGCTTTTGCAATGCTGCTGAAGTTCGCCTAAAGAGCGCCTATCTCTCCGGAAAATCTCCCGAGTCGAATTCATTTTGACCCGGCGAGGATAAGAAACCGACGATGTGAGGTGTCTTATAAGGCGGAGCGTAAGCGGAGCCGCACTATTTGATTTCGACAGCGGTTTTAAAGGCTTCGGTCAGCGCCTTTTGCAAGCTTTGCATCTTGGCCATCACCTCAGTATTCTTGGAGTCGTCAGTTAGACAAGGCATACCGTTGGGTACACTGCCGCCAATATAGAATTTATCGAACTGTTTAAGCAAAGTTCCACTATCCATGGTCGGTTCAACTGGGTATTGACCATCAGTTTTGCTAAGTGCATGGAAGCTGTAACCGCTGGCTGTGACTGGATCGGCATTGCAAGCATCCATCGATTTTTTAAGTGCACTGGTTGTCATATACAGATAGGTATATCCGCCGACGGTTTCGGCAGCGTAAGTTAAACCGTCTAAGTCATTGCTCAGCGGAATTTTGACGCCGTATTCCTTGAACTCCAAATATTTGGTTGTTGTCGCCGGTTGGTTGCCAGCTTGGGCCGTCTCGTCATATTTATTTTTTGTGTCACTGCTTTTTGTAAAAACGTACCAGCCGATAAAGCCTAACAATATTAAAATAATCAGCAGCAGTAGCCATTCGAGCAAGCCAAGGCCGCGCTGATTTGGTTTTTTAAATAATTTCATCCCATTCCCCCCTTATGCTTTCAATATAGACTAATGCTGCCTTTAAAACTATAGTAATGATTAAGAATTGAGATGGTAAAGCAAAGTTCAAAAAAGGACGAAACTACATCCACGGACGACCAGTCGGCGGCTTCGGCAACCCCGGAGGTTACAGCCAAATCGCCTGAAGTCAAACAACCTGCTAGTAAACTGGCCTGGCTGCATCAAGCAAAAAAATGGTATCTGACGCACAAAAAAGTAGCGATTCCGCTAACCGTTGTGACAGTTTTGTTACTGATTTTGGCTATCCCTTGGACGCGCTACCAAAGCTTGGGTCTGGCTCTAGAAAAGAATTTCTCGATACAAGTGATTGATTCAACCACTAAAGATCCGGTTAGCGGCGCACTGGTTAGTTATGGCTCTATCTCTGCCCAGACTGACGGTGACGGCGTTGCCAAATTGAAGGTTAAAGTCGGCTCGCACTCATTCTTCGCGGCCAAGAAGTATTACAAGGATGGCAGTATCTCGGCCGTTGTACCAATCTTGAGCCAAAAGAATATTCCAAAGTTAGAACTGATCGCCACCGGCCGCCAAGTCAAAGTTAATATTATAAACACTATTAATAAAAAGCCGCTCGGGCAAGTCAACATAAAAGTTGCGGACATTACGGCTAAAACCGATAACTCCGGCAATGCTACCTTAGTACTACCACCCGGCGCATCGGAACAAAAAGCCGAGATCGGTCTGGACGGCTACGTAACCGCCAATGTTGTTATTAAAGTCAGCGATTCAAAAGTCGAAGAGAATAAATTCACACTGACGTCGGCCGGCAAGATTTACTTTTTATCCAAGCGAACCGGCAAAATCGATGTTATGAAGTCCAATCTTGACGGTAGTGAACAGGTTGTGGTTTTTGCCGGTACCGGCAACGAGGATGAATCGGACACAATTCTCTTGGCTAGCCGAGACTGGAAGTATTTGGTTCTGAAGTCAAAACGTGACGGCGGCAAAAATGCCAAGCTTTTCTGGATCGATACATCAACCGATAAACTAAACACGCTTGATGAAGGCGATGCCGAGTTTACAGTCATCGGCTGGTCGGAGAATACTTTTGTCTATGAAGTTAGCCGAAACTCCGTTGCTGAATGGCAACCCAATAAGGTGGCCCTTAAGAGCTTTGATGCCAAGACAGCTAAGCTGACCATTTTGAACCAAACTGGCGGCGTTGGCAACAGCTCAGACAATTATCGCCAGGAATATATGAGCAATGAATTTATTATTGACGATAAAATTATATTTACTAAGTATTGGTCCGGCTGCTGCTATAGTCCAGATATAGGTTTGCTGGCCGGTAAACAAGCAGGCATTTACAGCATCAATGTTAATGGCAGCGGCTTTAAAACTCTCAAAGCCTTCGCTTATGACGACTCTAATAGATATATCTATATAAGCGGCGTGCTTTATAAGCCAAAAGAGATTTATTACAGTGTCTATACTAACGACGCATATAAATATTACGAATACGACGGTGAAGTAAAAGAAGACGCCAATCTTAAGGATGTCTACAATAAGTTTGTTAATTCAGTCTATCCAACTTATTTATTTTCACCATCCGGCGAACAAACTTTTTGGATGACTGTCCGTGACGGCAAAAATATAGTTTTTGTGGGCGATGCCGAGGGTAATAACGAAAAAGAAATCGCCAAACTTGGCGAGGAACTCAACAATTACGCCTACTTCACCGATGACTATATGCTCTTCTCTAAAAAGAGCAGTGAGCTCTATATTATGTCGGCTACCGGCGTAAAGGCAGAAGCCGAATTAATTAAAATAACTGACTATCACAAGCCTGCCTACGGCTACCATGGCTACGGCGGTCACTAGCTCGCCCATATCTTTTACGGACGCGTATCCAACTTGATGTATCTGTTTGTTAAAAACAGGCTTGCTGCGGAACTCCTCAGAAAATACTCACCGAGTATTTCCTTCGTCAGACAATCCTCGCACCCAAGGGCGCCTCTTTTCAACAACATCTACTCAGGTTGACTACTTATGTTCGTAAAAGATAGGGCTCGCATTTAATTACAAAAAATCTTTGTTATGTCCAAGCTACTTTACTTGGGTAAAGTAGCTCTCTAGCAATCCGTCAGCGAGGAGCTGGAGGGTGTCAATTACTGTTTCGTCCGATTTAGCAAATATTAACGG
>MGCU01000006.1 GCA_001790525.1 Candidatus Saccharibacteria bacterium RIFCSPHIGHO2_12_FULL_47_16b | reverse complement strand
AAAGTTAAGGAGGGTCTGGCTTTGGTGAATTCCGGAGTGGCTTCGGATGTCGTCATCGTGCACCCAGCCAAACTTATAGAAGAGCTTTTTACGCATGAGGGGCATGGAACTCTTATTACTAGTGATGTTTATCTCAGGTCATATGAGGGACAAGCTGTTACAGCTCTGGATAATCGGAAAATAGTCCAGCTTATAGAATCAGCGTTCGATGGTAGTCTGGATCCTGAATATTTCGACCGCGAAGACATAGCCAAAATTTTAATAACTCCTCAAACTTACGAGGGAGTCGGCATCTTTTTAGCGCCTCAGGAACCGCAGATAAAACGCGGTGTTCTGTATATGGACAAGCTGGCAGTTGTGCCTCATGCCCGTGGCCGGGGAGTTGCTCAAGGAATAATAGAGGCCGCTGATACCAATGGTTTGTTTTGGCGAGCTGCGGCCAACAACCTATATTTCGATAAGTATGTCGCTCTATCTGACGGTAATCGAATTGTTCACCCGGCCGGCGATAAAGCTTGGAGAGTCTATTGGCGAAATGTTCTGCACAAAATTATTCCAAACCTTATTAAAGCGGCAGATGAGAAAACCTGGACAGTTTTTTGGCGAAATGTTCCGCCCGAAAATATCCCGAGTCTTCTTAAATACGCCCAGAGCCGCCCAGTTACTATTCACAGGAACCAGCCGTTGGATTAGTCGCCAAATTTTTAGGCCAAGATTACAGTTGGCATAGCAGCTATTATTCAGGGTGTAATAAAGTCGGGCGTTAAGTGTCTGACTCTTGAGCTCAGTTAGAGTACAGAGTCAAGAGTACAGAGGTTAGAGATTAGAGCTGCGAAAACGATGAGTTTTTATAAATGCGCCCAGTAACTTACCAACCTCAGTTATCATTTTGATTGCTTTCTCGTGCTTATCGACTGTCAAATAATTTAGATCGGCTGCGATTTGCAAATGGCTATCCAGCTCATAGAGAGAGCCATGCGCCATAACATAAAAATGTTCTCGATCTTTGCTAGCAAAACGACCAAACCCCTCGGCGATATTGGCTGTTATGGAAGTAGCGGAACGTCTAATTTGTGATGTCAGGGCAAATTGTTCGTGTTTAGGAAAATCTTCGGTAACCTGATAGACATACAGAACTAATTGTCTAGCTTTTTGCCAGACAATTAAGTCGCGGTAGGATTAATTGGCTGTTGTTCCATTTTTCTGTACTCTGCTCTCTTTACTCTGCTCTGCAGGGCTTGCCTGGCCACGCCGACTTCGTCCCACGGGTCTTCGCGGTCATCGCGCTCAATTGTCTTTTCGTGGCCCTTGCCGAGTAGCAAAACCGTGTCGCCAGCCTTGGCTCGGCCGATCGTAAACTTAATCGCTTCTTCCCTGTTATGAACCAAAAAGAGGTCTTTGTTTGGCACCTTGCCGGCCTTTTGGGCACCTTTGGCAATCTCTAACAAAATACTCATGCCGTTTTCATCGCGGTCATCTTCCTCGGTTAGAACCACTTCGTCGGCATATTTACCGGCTAATTCCCCCTGCACTGCCCGCTTAGCCTTGTCACGGCGGCCGGCCGAGCCAAACAACACGATTAATTTGCCCTCAACTACCGACTTCATATCTTTGAACAATTTCTCAAAACTGTCCGGCGTGTGGGCATAGTCTACTATCACATCAAAATCCTGGCCTTCGTTGATGGCCATCATGCGGCCCTCGACACTTTTGAGCGAGGCGATTCCCTGCTCAATTTGAGCCGGTTTTAACTTCAAAGTCAGACCAACGCCGACGGCCGCTAAGCAGTTATAGATATTAAAACTGCCGGCTAAACGGGTTTTGATATGCAGCTTGAGCTTTTTACGACCGGCCAATTTCACGTCAAAGATCGAACCGATCGGCGCCGATTTAATGTTGGTTGCCTTCAAATCACCCTTCTTAATTCCATAAGTCGACGACTTTTTAATGTCCGATTGGAAGAGTTTAGCGCTGTCATCTTCGGCGTTTATGACCCCTGTCCTTAAGCCTTTTTGATTGCGGTTGCAATTCACAAAAAGCTTCCTTTTAGCATCGCGGTAAGCCTCAAAAGTTTTGTGGTAATCAAGATGCTCGTGGGTCACATTGGTCATCACGACAATGGAATATGGCACGCCCCAAACGCGGTGCTGAGCCAGCGCATGGCTTGTAGTTTCCAGCACCAGCCATTCAATTCCCTGCTGCTTCATCTCTTTGAGCCGCTGCATAAGCTCCGGCACGGCCACGTTGGTCATGTGGTGGATCTGGGGCTTTATCTCGTTGCCAACGCCGTAGCCTACGGTCGTCATCAACCCGACTTTATAGCCGGCCTCAACCATCATTTTATGAATCAAAAAACAGGTTGTCGTCTTGCCGTTAGTACCCGTAACACCTATGACTTTCAAGTTCCGCGCTGGAAAACCATTAATGAGATTGAAAATGACCGCCTCAACCAAATGCCCAAACGGACTAATCCGCTCAAACAAGGCCTTTGGAATTAGGGCTTTAGCTATTCGCCTAAAATTCATCTCTAACTATGAAGTATGAGGTATGAAGTATGAGGTATGCAACTGCCGACTTTACCCTACACCCTAAACCCTATACCCTATCCCCTATGATCATTTTAGGGATAGAAACCAGCTGCGATGAGACGGCCGCGGCAGTAGTTGAAGACGGATGCAAGCTGCTGTCTAATGTTGTAGCCAGTTCTATTGATTTACATAAAGCCTACGGCGGCGTGGTGCCGGAGATTGCGGCAAGATCGCACATCGAAAGCATCATCCCGGTTATAGATAAAGCACTAAGGGATGCTTGCGAAGAAAATAGAAATCAGAAATTAGAAAATAGTAAAAGATCAAAGCTAATTACTAATTCCAAGTTACTAATTCCTCAATCTGACGACCTTTGGTCGCAGATTGATGCCATAGCCGTCACTCAAGGCCCGGGCCTCATCGGCAGCCTGCTCATTGGTGTTCTGACTGCCCGCACCTTGGCGATCGCCAAAAACAAACCGCTCTATGCCGTCAATCACGTAGCCGCCCACCCTTATGCTTTGTTCATAACCAAAGCATCCTCCCTACTCACTACCCACTACTCACTACCCACTACAGCTCCAAAATTCCCTATTTTGGCGCTGACCGTGAGTGGTGGTCATACCCAGCTAGTACTCCTTAACGACCACTCTACGGGTACGACCCGTAGGTCACAAAAATTAACAAATAACACCTCTACGGGTCGTACCCGTAGGTTAGACCAAAAATTACTTGGTCGAAGCGGCGATGATGCTGCCGGCGAAGCCTATGATAAAGTTGCCAAAATGCTCGGCCTGCCCTACCCCGGCGGTCCGGAACTTGCCAAGTTAGCCAAGAAAGGCAATCCAAAAGTATTTGATTTTCCTAAGGCCAAGCTGGAAAGTCCTTTTGACTTCTCTTTCAGCGGCCTCAAAACAGCCGTTTTAAGGGCCGCCCAAAGGCTGGCTGGTCAAAATTACACCTTCCCTTCCCATAAGCTATCAGCGGTCTTAAACGAGTCCCAGAAGGCCAATCTAGCAGCCAGTTTCCAACGAACCGTCAACGAAACTTTGGTCGAAACCCTGAATAAGGCCGAAATCAAATTCCAGCCCAAAACCATAATTATCTCCGGCGGCGTGGCTGCCAATCAAGATTTAAGAAAGCGAGCCAACCGGCTTTCCACCCCTGTTATCTATCCCGATAGCAAACTTTGCACCGACAACGCCGCTATGGTGGCCACCATGGTGTTTTACCAAAGAAAGGCCGTGGACCCCTACTCCCTCGAACCCAAGCCTAGCCTTTAGCAATCTCAGCCACTCTTTGCTGCAATTGACGTTCATAATCATCGGTTAATAACCAAGGCCTATCTGGCCGGACCCCTGCCCCTTTACACCCCCCAAGATAGGCTTCTGGATTAAGCCCGTTTACATCAATTGATTCACCGATAATTCCCATACGACCGCTATGGGATCGTTGACCTGCAGCAGCAATCGGTTCTTGCGCCCAGCCAATATGTCTAGGGTTTACTCCATCAATACCGCCTTGTAAAAAGTGTTCGGCATCATAAAAAGCTACTTCATATCTTGGGTATATCTCCCGAATTATTGCTTCCATCTGTTGATGGTGGTGCGTATAAACATTCATCCCGTCGTAATCATGATCGAAGGATTTTAACTCAAGAGAAAGTCCCTGTTTAATCGCCTGTCTGACGACTTCAGTCATATAGTCTTCGCCAAGTTGTTTGTCTTTGAATGAGTGATAAAATTTGAATCGCTTCGTGGGGTATTTAGATCGTAGATCCTTGTAGTCGACCCCTGTTTTTACGGCAGCAAAACTGATAACAGACTTATCGAGCTCGGCTCCAGCCGATCTTATGATTGCCTTTTCATCTAGCCTCACCCCTCCGCTGCTAACCTCCGGATTCTCTCCAGACAGTAAACGACCCCAGCCCAATTTCTCCGCCAGTTTCTGAATACTTTCAAGATAAGCAAGTCTCTCCTTAATGCCCTGCTCCCTTATAGTAGTTCCCCGAAGCGCCATGGTCGGTTCAGTTGGTTCTGCAGCTTTAAGGCCAACTGTGCCTAAAGCCTTCTCACGGATCAAACCGCCGCGCAATTTAACTTCAGTAACTGATTTAGGTATTTCTGACATTTTTTGTTGTGTTATATCTGTAAATACTACCATACTTATGCTTATTTGTCAATCTATGCAGCCTAGTTTTATAATACTCCCATTCTGTTGTCAAGATTGACCTCTGTTGTAGCAGGGGTATAATTATAGATGAAAACAAAAACGTCGGCCAACTTGGCAGACACTGGGTGGGCCGAAACAAAGGTCATTTGAGGTTTGGTAATCTTCCTTTCCACATGAAAGGTTTGTATTGAGTTGTTAATTTTTCACGTGGAAAGATGAGCAAATAACTATCTCACCCCTGTTGAGTAATTTCTGCTATACTTAGGCAAAATGAGCTTTGCCCAGTTTACTGTTCACAGTTTACCGTTTACCGTACGTTTACGATTTACCGTTTACCATTGGGAACAGAAAACAGATCATAGAAAATGCATTGAAAAAGGTAAAAAGAAAACTGAAAACAGCTTTACCGGGGGTAAAGCATGAAGCTACCAAAGGCCTACGAGGCCGGCCAATACGAATCTGATATCTATAAACTGTGGGAAGAAAGCGGTCTCTTCCAAGCCGATCCTAACAGTTCTAAACCGCATTTCTCGATGTCTATGCCGCCACCCAATGAAACCTCTGTTTTACATATGGGCAGCGCGCTGTTTGTAACTCTTCAAGATATCATCGCTCGCCACCAGAGACAGCTCGGCAAGGATGTGCTTTGGCTGCCCGGAACAGATCACGCCGCTATCGCCACCAATGCCCTAATTGAAAAACAGCTGGCAGAGCAGGGGACAGATAAGCATAAAATAGGTCGCGAGGAATTTCTCAAGAGAACTAAAGAGTTTGTCGCCGCTAACAGGGATGCCATCATTGTCCAACTACGGGCCATGGGCGCCAGTTGCGATTGGGGCAGGCTGCGTTATACCTTAGACGAGGCTCTCAACCGCTGCGTTAACGAAGTCTTTGTCAAAATGTGGCACGATGGTTTGATTTACAGGGGTCATCGTATCGTCAATTGGGACCCCAAATTGGAAACCACCGTATCTGATGACGAAGTTGAACGAATCGAAAAAAACGAACCTCTCTACACCTTGCAATACGGCCCTTTCCAAATAGCCACCGCTCGGCCAGAAACCAAATTTGGCGATAAATATGTAGTCGTCCACCCTGACGATAAGCGCTACGCCCAGTACGAGCATGGCGACACTTTTGAAGTTGACTGGCTCAACGGCAAAGTTACGGCAACGGTTATCAAGGATGAGGCAGTCGAACCTAAGTTCGGAACAGGGGTGATGACCATCACGCCGTGGCATGACCGCACAGACTTTGAGATTGCCGAACGGCACGGCTTGGAAAAGGATCAGATCATTGATTTAAAGGGGAAACTGCTGCCAATTGCCGGCGAATTCGCCGGGATGAAGATTAACGAAGCGCGGCCAAAAATAGTCGAGAAGCTCGATAAATTAGGCCTGCTGGTCAAAATGGAGGACCGTCCTCACAACATTGGCTTAAACAGCCGCGGTAAAGGGGTTATTGAGCCACAGATTATGCTTCAGTGGTTTATTGATGTTAACCGGCCGGCCGTTAATTGGAAGGGTCAATTGCGCTCGCTCAAAGAAGTTATGCGGGCCGTAGTCGAGGATGGCGATATCACAATCATTCCTAAGCGCTTCGAAAAAACTTACTACCAATGGATAGACAACTTATACGATTGGTGTATCTCGCGTCAGATCTGGTGGGGGCATCGTGTGCCGGTCTGGTACAAGGGCAAGGGCGATAAGCCCGAAATTTACGTTGGGGTACGGGCGCCAAAAGGCGACGGTTGGCAACAAGACCCGGACACCCTCGACACCTGGTTTTCTTCGGCGCTTTGGACATGGAGCACGTTGGTTAATCAGGATTTGGCTAAGGATTATTCGCTGTCGCTGGAAGACCTGCTTCAAAAAAGCGGCGATTTCAAAACTTATCACCCAACCGACGTTATGGAAACCGGCTGGGACATCTTATTTTTCTGGGTTGCCCGCATGATTTTGGCCACCACTTACGTGACTGGCGAAGTGCCCTTTAAGACCGCTTATCTGCATGGCTTAGTGCGCACCGAGGAAGGCAAAAAGATGAGCAAAAGTGACCCCGATAGCATCATCGACCCAATGGAAGTCATCCCCGAATTTGGCACCGACGCCCTGCGTTTGGCGTTGGTGGCTGGAACTACTGCCGGTACCGACCAGCGGGTAGGGAAGACCAAAATTGTGGCCAATAGAAACTTTTGCAACAAGCTCTGGAACATTGCCCGCTACATTCAAGAGGCCCTCGGAGAGAACCTACGGGTCGTACCCGTAGGGCGGAGAGTTACCTCAAAAAGTCTAGCCAATCACTGGATACTTAACAAGTTAAGTATTTGTAGTGAAAAAGTCAACAAGGCTTTGGCGAACTTCAAATTTCACGAAGCGTATGAGATTTTATACCACTTTGTCTGGGACGATTTGGCCGATTGGTACATCGAAGCCAGCAAAACCGAACCGAACAGGGAAGTCCTAAATCACGTGCTTGAAAACACGCTCAAAATCGCCCATCCATTTGCCCCCTTTGTCACCGAAACCATCTGGCAAAATCTTGAATACGACGGTTTGTTAGCAGCCCAGCTTTGGCCGGAAGTCGCCAGTTTTGATAAGCCCAAAGCCAAGCAGTTTGAAGTCATTCAGTCAGTCGTAGCTGACGCCCGTCGTGTAGCCACCATCCTAGAACTCAAAAAACCCGCACTTTACTACAGTAAAGCGCCTATTTTAGAGGCCAATATTGAACTGGTAAAACGCTTAGGCCGGCTGGGCGAAGTCAAAGCCAGTAGTGAGGGTTTACGCTTGGTCAACGCCACAGAACCCGTCTGGCTGGCCGTCGATAAGGAGCAAGCCCGAAAATATCGCTCGGCGCTGGAAAAACAAATTAAAGAGCTAAAAGCCGATATTGAGCGGTTAAAATCTCGGTTGGCGAGCAAAAACTACAAGCAAAATGCGCCCAAGGAACTAGTCGAGCAGACCGAAACCGAACTCAAAGAAGCCAAGAAACAGTCTGGCACAATAAAACATGAGTTAGATTCACTCGGCAACTAAATTGACATTTTATCGAGCTTATGCTAATATGATCTTATGTCAGAATCAGAAAGAGAAAAATTCCCCCAAAATAATGTTCCACTTCAAGAAGCTCCTCCTGAAACACAGGTGAAAACTGCTTCTTTTATAAATCGGGTGAGAAGCACTGTAAGCAAGGAGATGGGATTAACCTTTAAACTGCCACGTTATAATAAGCTTAGCCATGCGGTTGTTAAAGGTGTAAGCGCTGCAAATATCGCTTTAGGTTCAGCGTTAATTGGTAATACGATGAGGCCCGGGTTCGAAGATTCTGCTGAATGGAAGAATGTTGTAGCCGGCTCACTTATTGCCATCGGGTCGCTTGCGATTGCCATATCAAATCGCGAACACTCTCAAGTCAATAAAAATGCCGAACGGTTTCTAGCTAGAAGTTAAAACTCGAGGTGAGCTTTGACCCCGTACAAAAACTCGACGTTCCGCAATCCGATTACCGACTGCTCCACTCGGGTTTTTAAGTGGGGCAGGCGCGGGCTCAGCTAGAACTCTAGCGCTCGTTTAACTCGAGAAATGCTATCAGATGGTTCGAAGCCGTCAAACCGCAGGACCTGCCAGCCGGCCTGGTCGGCGCCTCGCAAG
>MGCU01000005.1 GCA_001790525.1 Candidatus Saccharibacteria bacterium RIFCSPHIGHO2_12_FULL_47_16b | reverse complement strand
ATGCACCGGATGGGTGAGCCTGACGAAATTGGCAAGGTTGTCTTATTTTTAGCTTCCGACATGGCCAGCTATATGACCGGTTCGCAAATAGTGGTTGACGGTGGAGCTCTTTTAAGCTGAACTATGGGCTATAATTGAAGAATAATTAGGAGGTTGTATGAAAACAGGCGTTATTATAACTGGGCTGGTGGCGGCCGCTTTAGTAATTGGCGGATTCATAATCATCAACAACAAATCTGATAATAACCAGACTTCGACTACTAGCACTACAAACAAACAGCCGGAAACTGCCACCAATACATCCGAGACCCAGACACCACAATCAGCCAGCGCTATTACTTATGCTAATAGCAGTTTTACCCCAAGTTCGTTGACGGTTAAATCAGGTGACAGCGTATCGATTAAAAACAATTCAGATGACGCTATTCAAGTCCAGTCCAATCCTCACCCCGTTCACACCGATAATGACGAGCTTAATGTTGGTGTAATCCAAGCCGGCAAAACTGCCACCTTCACCCTCACTAAAACGGGTACGTTCGGTTACCATAATCATCTCAATTCGTCCGAAACCGGCACAATCACTGTCCAATAAAAAGAAAATACTTGCCCAGCAGTGAGCTTTCGAGATTATCCCGACTAAGAATGGGTATGATTTTTTGGACATGAAAGTTCAATGAAACACTTCGGATTAACATTTTGATAGGTTGATCGTCGGGATATTTGTCCGCCAGTCCAAATTCTATTCTTGCGGCACATTACTTAGGCCACAAAGGTGACTATCTTTATTTGGCATCGATCCGCCAGGCGGACGACTCGAAAATCTACTGCTGGGCTTGCATTGTTAAGTACTTTTCCGGTATAAAGTTAGCCATGGTGCATAAGCGTAGATTTATTATCCTCGGCATTATTCTCTATATCGAGAAGCCTGCTGTAGTTTGATAAACGTGCTCGCCCAAAACTAAACAATCAAGTAAACCTACCGGACTACAGCAAAGCCCGGTTTTTAATTTTAAGGAAAAACCTTTGTGAGCTTGAATTTATTACCTGAAACAACAACTGCGCCTTCGCCAGGAGAAGAAATCTGTCGAGCATGCGGCGCCTGCTGTCTGGGTACTGCTAAGTTATGGTTGACCCGCAAAGAGGCTGCCACTTTGAAAGCGGCCGGGACAACGTTGGCAACTCTTAGTGCGCCAGGACGCGAAACTCTCTACGAGATGAATAGTCCCTGCGGCTTTTTGGAAATTAGTCCAGATGGCCTATATAGTTGCAGTATTTACGACGACAAGCGCCGGCCGAGAACCTGCCGACTGACGCAACCTGAAGGGAGCCACTGCCGGACTATTCAGGATGAAGCCGCCTCGGCATTTTTAGCGGGTGGACCTGATTATCCAGCAATTGATCTAATAGCGGTATTAGCTAATGAAGAATCATTGAATCTGGAATTTAACCAAACAAGGATCCTTGGTGGGTAATGCAGGATTCGAACCTACAACCTCTTGAATGTGAATCAAGCGCTCTAGCCGTTGAGCTAATTACCCACTAGTGGCTAATGAAATAATCTACTTAGATTATATAAAAATTTGTAATTTTCATTTGTCCGATTCTGATTTCTAGCAAGGTCGGACCTCTGAAGAGAATGCTACAATTAATTAAATGAACAATAAGTTTTATGTGACTACCTCTATTCCTTATGTTAATGCCGAGCCGCATTTAGGTCATGCTATGGAATTTATAATGGCTGATGTTTTGGCTCGCTATGCTAGGTTGCGTAAAATTCCCACTCTTTTTTCGGTTGGCACGGACGAGCATGGCGGTAAAAATGCCGAAAAAGCCGCCGAGCTAAAGCTTGCACCGGAGCAGTTTACCGAACAGATGAGCCGAAAGTTCATTGAGCTACTAAAACTTCTTAACGTCAGCAACGACCGTTTTATCCGTACTACCAATCCGGATCACGAAAAGCGCGCCCAAGTAGCTTGGCAAAACCTGCAAAACTTTATTTACAAGAGTCAATATGAAGGCTGGTATTGCGTTGGTGACGAGGAATTTTTTACCGAAGAAACCGTCCGGCGCAACAAAGGTGTTTGTCCTGACCACAACCGGCCATACGAGAAAATTAAAGAAGAAAATTACTTCTTCAAGTTGAGCGCTTTCGCTCCAAAAATTAAACAGGCTATCGAATCGGGTGAGTTCGCTGTTGTGCCTAACACCCGACGTAATGAGATACTGGCAGTTACTAATGCTGGTTTGGCAGACATTAGCATCAGCCGGCCAAAAGACAAAATCGCCTGGGGCGTGCCAGTACCGGGCGATGACACGCAAATTATATATGTTTGGTTCGAGGCGCTACTTAACTACATCACGGTGCTTGGTTATCCAGACCAGCCAGACTTTAAAAAATACTGGCCGGCCGACGTCCAAGTGATTGGCAAAGGTATTTTACGCTTCCATGCCGCCATCTGGCCGGGCATGCTGCTGGGTCTTGGCTTGCCGCTGCCTAAAGCACTTTACGTTCATGGCTATGTGACAGTTGCCGGCGGCAAAATGAGCAAAAGCCTAGGTAACGTAGTGTCACCGCTTGAGGTTATTCAAAAATTCGGTACTGATGCCTTCCGCTACTTTTTCCTGCGCCACATTCCAAGTTACGGCGACGGTGATTTTAATTGGCAGCGGTTTACAGCTGTCTACAATGACGAACTGGCTGATCAATTAGGTAATGCCGTCTCGCGGACTGCCGCCATGATTGCCAAATACGAAAACGGCATGATTGGCGAGATCCCCGATCCAGAACATGACGTCGCGAAGTACACTCAAGCCTTGGCAGAGTTTAGGTTTGATAAGGCCATGGAAGAAATCTGGGAACAAGTCAGAGGCCTCAATCAATATATTGATGAAACCAAGCCGTGGAAACTGGCAGAGCCAAAGTCTGGTCCCATCGACGACGCGCATCTTCAGGAAGTCCTGGCCTACATGGCCGGCTGCTTAATTGAAGTTGCCGATTTACTGGAACCGATGTTGCCGGACACCTCGGCTAAGATTAAAGCCGTCTTTGCTAGCGGCGTCTTGCAGCCGCTAGCAAAACCGCTTTTCCCGAAGGCAGTTAAAAGCCCAAAAGCTTAAGAACGCGTCCGTAATGAAATCAATATACTTGGATTATGCAGCGGCTACGCCGCTGGATAAGAGAGTGCTTAAGGCCATGGTGCCGTTTTTTTCGAAGGTTTTTCATAACCCGTCGTCGGTTTATTTGGCGGCTCGGCAGGCTAGACAGGTTTTGGAGCAGACCAGGGCAACTATTGCCAAATGTCTTGGCGCTAAGACCGGCGAAATAATTTTTACAAGTGGGGCCACCGAAGCCAACAACATGGCAATCGCTGGTACCATGCGCCAGTTTCCAGACGGCGAAGCTTTAGTCAGCGCTATTGAACATGAATCGGTTTTGGAGCCGGCCAAGCAGTTTAAGCACCGGCTAATCCCAGTTGATAAACATGGCTTGGTTGATCTAAACAAGTTAGCTAAAATGATCAAACCAAAAACGGTCTTAATTAGCCTCATGTACGTCAACAACGAAGTCGGCACCATCCAACCACTAGCCAAAGCCGCCCAATTTGTTAAAGAAGTTAGACAGCAGCGGCTCAAAACTAAAAATGATCAGCCGCTTTATTTTCATAGCGATGCCGCTCAAGCCGGCAACCTATTCGATTTACATGTTGGCCGACTGGGTGTTGATTTATTAACCATCAACGGCGGGAAGATTTATGGCCCCAAGCAGTCCGGCGCCCTCTATGTCCGAGCCGGTACGAGCTTACAGCCTTTGATTTTGGGCGGCGGTCAAGAGTTTGGCCTGCGTTCCGGCACAGAAAGTTTAGCGACGGCCGTCGGTTTGGCAGAGGCTTTAAAGCTGGCTCAAGCTAAAAAGACCGGTGAGCTTAAAAGGCTCCAGCAGCTATCCAACCTTTTTTCCAATCAACTCAAAAGTCAACTACCAGAGGCCACTATTAATGGCCATGACAAGAAAAAAAGCCCGCACATTATTAGTGTTAGCTTACCGGGCCAGGACGCTGAACGTCTGGTTATGGAATTAGACAAGCATGGTATTGCTGCGGCCGTCGGCAGCGCTTGCAGTGCCAGCCGTGAGGACCCGTCGCATGTTCTAAAAGCCATGGGTTTATCAGAACCAATGATCCGCTCCAGCCTGCGATTTAGCTTCGGCCGCGCCACAACTGAAGCTGATATAAAAACCACGGTTTTAACACTGTCAAAGATACTCGCGAAATAACACCTTAAGCGGTATACTTTAACTCAAGATGAAGTTCATCCCTAAATTTCTTATGGGCAGACTCCTTAAAGTACTAATGGTCGCGTCAATATTGCTTATTCCGGCCGGACTGGTTTATGGGCAAACTATCGCCAAAAGCTTTGGTGCCAAAACTAAAATTGAGCCGGGCACGGTCGTGGCTCTTACAAAAGACGACCCGGAAAGTGTTGAGCCAGCACCAGCCGCGGATGTAAATAGAATATACGGCGTCGTCATCGAGCAAACCGAAGCGGCTGTTACCTTGCAAAAGCAAGACCAGACGGTCTTTGTGGCAACCTCGGGCGCCTACCCAATCTTAGTTAGCGCCAGCAACGGATCGATTAAATCGGGCGATTACTTATCGATGTCTAAAACCGACGGCGTTGCCGGCAAAGCTTCCATTAACCAAGAATATGTTGTTGGTAAGGCCCTCGATGATTTTAATAATGCTGCGACCGGCAAGATTAAAGCCGAACTTAACCCCGGCAAAAACCCGCAAATTAAAGGCGATAAAGCCGTACCTGGTCCTTTGTTAAGACTAGCCTACGCCATTGCCGGCAAGCCGGTCTCGGCTGCCCGCATCTACAGCGCGCTGGCTATTTTCGTTATAACGCTGATTGTGGCGGCCAGCTTGATTTTGGTTGGAGTCCGTACCAGTCTGATTTCGATTGGTCGCAATCCTTTGAGCAAACACTCAATTATGCAAAGCTTAACCCAAGTAATCGTGGCGGCCGGGCTGGTCTTTATTGGCGGACTGGGCGGCATCTTTTTATTATTAAAAATCTAAATCATGAGTAGCGGTGGGTTAATAATCATAATCGGTTTAATCATCAGCGCCACGCTGGTCTTTACTTGGCTGGTGTGGCAACCGTACCGGAAAAGTCGTAAGAAAGCCAAAATTGCCGCTAGCCAGATACCGCCGGTCAGCCGCTCCACCTTGCTGGAGCGGGCACAAGAAGAAGTCGATCATATATTTAATGATGAGTTTCGGGAAGAGCTGCGTAACCGCGGCCGGCTCCATTTTGAAAAGGTCATCGGCGAAAACGCCATGTTCTTACAGCAAGACTTGCGTGAGACTACCACCCAACTCAATGATTACATGCGTACCGAAATCACCCGGACACTTCAAGAAGAGTTCAAAAAATATCAGCAATCAATCTCTGATGCTAAACAACTAGCGCTGGACTCGATTGAAAAAACCGTCACTACCATTGAACAACAACGCCATTTTTTGGAGACCCAATTGCAGGCTCAAGCCGAAGCCCAAAAGACCAGGATTATTGAGCGCTTTGAGCAGGAAATGGCCTCGATTATAAACCACTATGTTCTGCGAGCCATCGGTAATCAAATTGATCTATCCGATCAACTCGAGTACATCTTGGCCGAGCTGGAAAATAATAAAAAAGCCATTTTTGAAGATGTCAAAGCTGGAATTTAGGCTGCCTTTAGGTGTTGTTTCGCAGTCGGACATTATCCGTTTGAGCCGGGAACTAGCGGCGGTTGATGAATTTTTTATCGCCGCTAAAGCCAGAGCGGCCGGCACGCCAGTTACCCCGCCGCGCCTAACGCGGCTACTCGATGAGATTTCTAAGGAAAATCAACTGAACTTACTGCAAGCAAATCACCGCCAGAGCCTAGCCCAACAGCTGGATAAGTTGAAGGGATCCGCACCTACCATACAAATTAGTTTTGCCGCCGAACCGCCATCAAAATTTTTGGAACGCATCTTGGCATGGCTGCGTGAAAACATCCATCAGCACGCTTTAGTCCAAGTTGGTCTGCAACCGAGCATCGCCGCTGGCTGTGTTTTGCGCACGCCAAATAAAGTTTTTGACATGAGCTTGCGGGCGCACCTGGACAAGGAAAAAGCTTACTTAGTCGAACTGATAAAAGGAGCAGTCAGTCGTGGCGGAAGCCAATAAACACTTTCAAAGCTTTGTTGATGAGGGCAGACCGGTCGGCGAAGTAATTGCCATTAATAATTTTTTGGTACAAATCCGCGGTATGCAACCGGTCAATACCCACGCCCTGGTAATTTTTGAAGATGGTAGCCAGGGCTTCGTGCATCATATTCTGGAGGATCGGCTATTAGTTCTTCGACTTAATAATTCAAAACTGCGAGTCGGCACTTTGGCGGTTGTCCAGCAGGAGGATCTACTGGCCAAAGTCGGCAAGGATTTTGTTGGCCGAGTCATATCGGTCACCGGCGAACCGCTGGATGGCAAGGGGCCAATTGCAGCTGATGCTAACTGGCCGATTTTTAATGGTGCGCCGCCGATATACCAAAGAGAGTTACTATCTACCCAACTGGAAACCGGCGTGACAATCATCGACACGCTGTTCCCGATTGTTCGTGGCCAGCGCCTAGCTTTACTTGGCGATAGTAAATCTGGCAAAACCACCATGGCGACACAGATTGCCATTAACCAGCTTAAGACTGATCAGATTGTTGTTTATGTAATGATAACCAAACGCCGCAGCGACATTGACTTACTGCTGACCCGTCTTAATGACTCCGGCGTCATGAAAAAATCAATTGTGGTGGTCTCAACCATTTTTGAATCATTGGTCAATAGTTACCTAGCACCTTATGTTGGTTGTGCGCTGGCCGAGTATCTTTGGCAAACACTTGATCAGGACGTGGTGATTTTTTATGACGATTTAAGTACCCACGCTTTCGCTTATCGGGAAATCGCTCTACTATCTGGTGTTAGCCCGGGTCGCGATTCTTACCCCGGCGATATCTTTCATGCCCACTCGGCTCTTTTAGAAAGAGCCGGTAAGTTAGCCGCCAGCCATAAATGTTTGACAGCCGTGCCGCTAGTTTTAACCGAAGGCGGCGATATTTCAACCTATCTGCCAACCAATGTGATGTCGATTACTGACGGTCAGTGGATTCTGGATATGAACGTTTTTCGAGCAGGACTGCGGCCGGCCATTTCGGTTGGTTTAAGCGTAACTCGGGTTGGTGGTGTTGGCCAGAACGAACGGCAAAAGGCCCAAAATGCTCAAGTTTTTAAAACCCTAACAGAATACAATCGGGCTAAAGAGTATGCCCATTTTGGCACAGAAATGAGCACCTCAACCCACAAGGTTCTTATAAAAGGGAACCAGCTTAGTCAGATTTTTACCCAGGTCCCCGGCGAGACATACCCCTTGGCCGCCCAGCAATTAATGCTCGATGTCATCTTGGCTGATGATGCACCGGATAATCTCGATGTCGGGCTGTTAAAACGGGTGGCGACCGAAGTCGGAAAAACTATCAGCTCGGCCGACAAGTACCCCCAAGCCCTAGCCCAACTTAAAAGCCAGCTAGCCGGAGGCACGTCGTGATTACATCACTCCAATTTCTAATTTCTAATTTCGAAATCCTAAACAAGTTTCAAATTATAAATTCCAATTACCAAACTTTAGAGTTTAGAGCTTCGGGCTTAGAGTTTAAGCCGACGGTAGGAGACGTCTAGTGAGACAGTTAGCAGATTTGGAACACGAAAAAGAGATCTCAACCGTACTAGTGGAATTGACTAGCGCTTTCGAAGGTATTGCTAGTACCCGCATCGCTCAAATTAAAGATCAGGTTTTAAAAGCCAGCGAGTTCTTTGGCGACCTGTGGCGGATCTATTCGCAAATTCGGGTTGATAAAGTTTTTCGTTTTGGCCGCAGTCAAAGCCAGGGCCCGGTTAGTCCAAAAGAGCTAATGATTTTAATAACTTCCGAAGGCAGTTTCAGCGGTGACATTGATCAAAAACTAGTCAATTTTGCCATCAGCCGTTTTAACCCAGCCAGTAACGACATTGTTGTTATTGGCCACCACGGCTTTGTTCAACTATTGCAAAATGACGTTCCAGTCGTTAAGAGCTTCAGAATGCCAACCAGCGATGACAATATCAACGTCATGCCCTTAATTACTGAAGTTCAAAAATATAACTCGACGCTGGTTTACTATCCCTCTTATGTTTCGTTGATGAACCAGACTATCAAAACCATGGCTTTGAGTTTAGCCGTAACCGAAAAGGGCGCCAATGTTAGGCCGGGCGAAGAGATAATCTCCGAAGCCAATTATATTTTTGAGCCCAGCACCTATGCCGTGGTTGACCATTTGGAGCGCAGCATGATGCAGATTATGCTTTCCGAAGTAATTATGGAGTCCAAACTGGCCCAGTATGCCAGCCGCTTTCGGGCCATGCGTCTAGCTCATGAAAAAGCCGAGGATAATAACAAGGATGTTAGCTGGCAATATAGCCGGGCTAAACGGCAGCTCAAAGACGAACGCCTAAAAGAGATTATTAATGGCCTAAGGAAGGCGACGGTATGAATCCGGGGTTGATAAAATCAGTCCGCGACCTGATTATTGAAGTCGAGTTTGACGAGGACGGACCAGAAATTGGCGAACTACTGCTTTCCGGCGCCAATAAACAATCACCTTTGCTCGTTAACAACCTTGATCCGGATAACTTGGCTATTTGTCTAAATGTTTTAGGTGATAAAAGTTTGCATAAAAATATGCCAGCCGAACGGACTCGTAAAGGCATTGAGGTACCAGTTGGCCTGCCGATGCTTGGTCGGATTGTTGACGCTTTGGGCCGGCCGTTAGACGGCCAACCGTTACCACAATCCGAGCAGCTTGTCTATAAGGATATTTGGCAGGTTCCGCCAGCTACCATGTCCTTTAAAGCCAGCGCCCCGGAAATTTTGGAAACCGGCATCAAGGTTATAGATTTCTTTACGCCATTTGTAAAGGGTAGAAAAATGGGTATTATCGGCGGCGCCGGTGTCGGCAAAACCGTACTGACTATGGAACTAATTCATAATGTTGCTAAAGCCGGCAAAGCCATCAGCTTTTTTACCGGCATTGGTGAACGAATCCGCGAAGGTCACGAACTTTACGAGACGCTGAAAAGCCGCGACCTGCTTGGCAATACCTGCATGTTTTTTGGCCAGATGGACCAAAACCCGGTGCAGCGAGTTTTGGTGGCGCTGTCTGGCGTGGCGGCGGCTGAACATATCCGCGATCACCATAAAAGAGACCTGTTGTTCTTTGCCGATAATATGTACCGCTACGTTCAAGCCCGCAATGAGCTGTCGACCATTTTGGAGCAAATTCCTAGCGAAGGCGGTTATGAACCAACTATTTTTTCGGACGTCAAAACACTGGAAGACCGCTTAAGCTCTAATCAAAACGGCTCGATAACAGCGGTTCAAACTATCTACGTGCCGGCTGATGACTTATCTGATCCAGCCGTCCAAATGATTCAAAATGAACTAGATGGCACTATCGTTCTATCCCGCAAAGTGGCTGAAGAGGGCATTCGGCCAGCGGTAGATTTGATTCGTACCAGCTCGTCACTACTTAGTCCAGACATTGTTGGTCAAAGACATTACGACTTGAGCGTCAAAGTTCAAGCCAATCTACAAAAATATGAGTCACTGCGCGGCATAATCGCCATTATTGGCGAGAACGAGCTTTCGCCCGATGATCGAGCCGAGTTTGCCCGGGCGCGCAAATTGATCGATTATTTCTCGCAAGGCATGTTTGTCATGGAGGAATTAACCGGCCGCAAAGGTGAGTACGTCAATAGGGAAGAGATGCTGGCCGGAGTCGAGGCCATTTTATCCGGCTAAAAATGAAGCCCAAAAATACAATCTGGGTCAAAATTTACTCGCCCTCAAGAGTCTATTTCGATAACGTGGCTCTAACTTTTTCAGCGGTCAATGATACCGGCCCGTTTGATGTTTTGCCTAAACATAAGAACTTTATGTCGTTACTGCGGCCTTGCAATATCCGCGTACGTAAGCTGGACAATTTGGAATTTGTTTTGCCAATTTCCCGCGGCGTCCTGCATGTCAAACAAGACAAAATCACCGTCTTTCTTGACATCTGAACTTCACACCACGCTGAACCTCGGATAAATCTGTTAAAATAGCTCGGCTATGGAAACAGTATTTGTGGGGATGAGCGGGGGCGTTGACTCGTCAGTTGCGGCTATGCTTTTGAAGCAGAGGGGCTATAAAGTCGTTGGCGTCTTTATGAAGAATTGGAGCCAGGATTTGCCGGGTATGCCTTGTCCGTGGCGCGAAGATTTTGCCGACGCCAAGCGAGTAGCTGTGCAACTCGGTATCGATTTTAAAATGTACGACTTCGAAAAAGAGTACAAAGACAAAGTCGTCGACTACATGCTTAAAGAGTTTAAGGCCGGCCATACGCCCAACCCAGATATTATGTGCAACCAGGAAATTAAGTTCGGCTTGTTTTTCCATACTGCTATGGCCGACGGAGCAGATTATATCGCCACCGGACACTATGCTAAGACCAAAAACGGCAAGCTTTTTATGGCCAAAGATAAAGCTAAAGATCAAACCTATTTTCTTTATCGAGCAACGGAATCTACTTTGAAAAAGACGCTTTACCCGATCGGTGATTATTTAAAAAGCGAAGTTAGAGTCATGGCCACTAAGCATAAGCTAGTTACGGCTGATAAAAAAGAAAGCATGGGACTTTGCTTTGTCGGCAAGGTCGGCATCAAAGAATTCTTGAGCCAGTATGTTAAATCCAAAGCCGGTCCGATTATCGATCAGAAAGGCAATCAAATCGGTGAGCACGATGGAGCGATTTTTTATACCATCGGCCAGCGCCACGGCTTGGATATTGGCGGTGGCTTACCATATTACGTGACTGGCAAAGATATGAAAAAGAATGAAGTTTATGTCACCACCGATTTGCAAGACGAAAAGTTGTGGAGCAGGATAATCAATTTTACCAACGCTCATTGGATAAATCAGCCTCCGGCTGATAGTCACCAGTCATCAGTCATCAGTCATCAGTCAAAAACCTCACGACTAGAGACTAGTGACAAGCGACTGTTCGCTAGAACCAGGCATCGGGGGGAACTAATTAAAGTGAAGAAACTTAACCCATCGACTTCGCTCAGGGCAGGCAAATCGACTCAATGGACTGTCGAACTTAAAGATGACGTCCGTGCTGTCACACCTGGACAATCAATCGTCTTCTACTGCGGCAATCAATGTCTAGGCGGAGGCATCGTTAGCTGAATCGCCTAAGCTGGCCATTACGCCTTCGATAGCGTATTCAGCATCGCTAATCATTTCGCGAAGCTCGGCCGCTTTTTCAGATTCAGGAACTGGCCATAAATCCCTTAAGCCCGCCCTAAGGACAATTTTTTCAGCTAGCGTTGTAGCTTCACGACCCGTTGATACTCTGGCAGTCAAGTAATCGCGAGCTACATCCAGTACAGCTAATGCGAAGTCTAGATCTTGAAAGGCGTCTCTACCGATTTCTGGGGGGGGTCCAGTCACGATTTAATATTTATATTACATTTACTAAAGTCTGTCAATTTTATGGTCTTTTTGTTTTGTGCCTTTAGATCATCAACAACAGGCCGACCGTGGCGAAAAAACTGCCGATGATTTTGCGCCTGAAATCTTCACGCTCATGGATGAAAATCGCTGCCGCCACAAAAGTAACAGTCGTAGAAAAAGTTGCCACTGCTGAAACCAAACTTAAATTGGCCACCACTGTTACCAGGACTACCCATGAAAGTTGCTGCATAAATCGCAATCCGCCCGTGGTTAGTGTTTCTTGGGTATGATGCTGACTTTTGGCACGGGCTAAAGCCGCCGCTGCGCCTAAAAAGAAGGTTGTCGCTCCCCAACTGACTAACGTGCCCGTGGTTATCCCGTTCTCTTTAATTAATGAACGCTCGGCCGTCAGCGTAAAAGATAGGGCCACACCGGAGAAAATATTTAACCAAAAATAGCGGTCAAAGCGCCATTTGGAAAGTCGGTGTTTTTGGCTCACCAACACAACTGCAATCAGCAGGAGTATGGTGCCGAGCACTTGCCGGGTCTCTAGGCCCTCATTAAGTATTATCGTGGCGAGTAAAATCGTCATTGGCGCGTATGAACTACCCAGCAAAGAAGTGACACCGGCTTCGGTATGACGCTGAGCTATATACTGGGCGCTAATTGCCGACGCGCCAAAAATTCCGCAAACCATAGCTAAAGCCAAGATTGTGACTGCGGGCTGGTTAAATTCAAACGGCTTAAACAATAGTAAAACCGGGCTCAAAACAAAGGTTATGGCCATGACTCTAAAGGCGAAGTCAATCTGCCCCTCGTCGGTATCACGTTTGATGGCAATATGTCGTCGTTGCAATTTTGAGGCCGTCGAACTAACAAAATAAAAAATGTACGCCAGGGCGATAACCATCTGACCATTATATCCTTATCTGTTAAACTATTGATAAATGATGGCGCAGGAAATTAGACAAAAATACCTTGAGTATTTCAAGGATAAGGGGCATAAGGTTATTCCTCGGGCGTCTTTAATTCCGCAGGACGATCCAACCACATTATTTACCGGCAGCGGCATGCAGCCGTTGGTGCCATATTTACTGGGGAAGTCGCATCCGGCCGGCAAACGTTTGGTTGATTCGCAAACCTGTTTTCGGGCTGAAGATATGGACGAAGTCGGCGACAATCGCCACACTACTTTCTTTGAAATGCTCGGCAACTTCAGCCTGGGTGATTATTACAAGGAAGAGCAACTGACTTGGTTTTGGGAGTTCTTGATTGGAGAATTAAAGTTGCCGAAAGAGCGGCTGTGGGTGACTTGCTTTGAGGGCGATAAAAAACTGGGCATTCCTAAGGATACGGAATCAGCGGAAATTTGGAAAAAATTGGGTGTGCCTGAAGAACGGATAGCCTTCTACGGCGCTGATAAAAATTGGTGGAGCCGCGAAGGCGAACCGAGTCATATGCGCGAAGGTGAACCCGGCGGTCCAGACTCCGAAGTCTTTTATGAATTCACCTCAGTTGAACATGACAAGAAGTTCGGCGACAAATGTCACCCGAACTGCGACTGCGGCCGGTTTTTAGAAATCGGCAACAGCGTGTTTATGACTTATCGCAAAGTCGATGGTAAGTTTGAACATCTTCCAAAACCGAATGTTGACTTCGGCGGCGGCTTAGAGCGACTCGAGGCAGCCAATAGCGATAATCCGGACATCTTTCAAATCAGCCTAATTAAACCAATTATCGAAGGTTTGGAAAAATTAAGCGGTAAGGATTACGAACAGCATCAAACCAGCATGCGGGTGATTGCCGATCACTTGCGGGCGGCCACATTTTTGGCGGTTGATGGAGCTATACCAAGCAATAAGGCCCAAGGTTATGTTTTGCGCCGACTGCTACGCCGGTCTATCCGTTATGCTTTTGAGCTTGGCATCGAGCAACAGCTTTGCGAACAAGTTGTTCCAATTATTACCGAGCTTTACGCACCAGATTTTCCAGAGGTCGCCAAGCAAAAGAGCGACATCGTCGCAATTTTTGCCAAAGAAGAAAAAATCTTCCGCCAGACTCTGCGTTCCGGCGTCCGTGAGTTCACCAAACTGGCCGAGCAGGCAAAGCAAGTGACCGGCGGGGATGTCTTTAAGCTCTATGACACCTATGGCTTCCCGGTTGAATTGAGCTTAGAAGAAGCGTATCTGCAAAAAGTTGACGTTGACGGCGATTGGCAAAAACAGTTTGATAAGTTAATGGCCGAGCAAAGACAGCGCAGTCAGACGGCCAGTGTCGGCATGTTCAAGGGTGGCTTGGCCGACCATTCAGAGGCGGTCGTTAAACTTCATACCACGACTCATCTGATGTACCGGGCTCTAAAAAATGTTCTGGGTGATCATGTGGTTCAGCGTGGCAGCAACATTACGGCCGAACGCACGCGTTTTGATTTTAGCCATCCGGAAAAAGTTACAGCCGAACAGATAAAACAGGTCGAAGACATTGTTAATCAAAAAATTGCCGAAGACTTACCGGTCAGCTGGAAAGAAGAGTCTACCAAGCAAGCTCTAAAAACTGCCTCTGGCGCCTTCGGTGACAAGTATGGAGATAAGGTGAAGGTCTATACCGTTGGCGACCCAAAGAAGCCGTTCAGTCGTGAAATCTGTGGCGGCCCTCACGTTGAACACACCGGTGTTATCGCTGCCGGCGGCAAAAAATTCAAGATAGTTAAAGAAGAGGCATCAAGCGCCGGCGTTCGCCGAATCAAGGCCGTTTTACAGTAGTTAGCGTGCTATAATCTAATCTGATTATGCTCGAAAAAGCCAAAGCCCTAAAAAACAAATTTTCGGGAGTTTCCAAAAAGCCAAAAAAGGGAAAACCGATCGGTCAATATATTGTCGCGCTAGATGTCGGTACGGAATTTGTTAAGGCTTTAATCGGCCGAATTGTTGGCAACGAAGTGGAGATTATCGGCGTTGGACGATCGCATCAGGAACTATCTGATATGCAAGCCGGGGCTATTTCTGACATCGCCGCCGTAGTCGCTAACTGCGATAAAGCCCTAGCTGACGCCGAACAACAGGCCGAAATCACCAATGCCCGGACCGCCATCATTGGCATCGCCGGCGAACTGGTTAAAGGTACTACCACCACTGTTAGATTTACTCGCCAAACGGCCACTAACGAGCTGACTATTGAAGAAGTTCAGCGAATCATTGAGTTAGTCCAGCAGCGAGCCGAGGCTAAGGCCCGTGAAACGCTAAGCTGGGAACTCGGCGGCAAAGATGTTGATGTACGATTGGTTAATAGCGCCCTAGTTAGTATTGATATCGATGGCTACAAGGTCACCAATCCGGTTGGCTTTCAAGGCCGTGATCTGGAAGTAGAAATGTACACCGCCTTTGCGCCGATGATTCACATCGGTGCTTTAGAGCGTGTGGCTAATGAACTGGACTTGGAACTACTGGCCGTGGCGGCCGAACCATTCGCCGTAGCCCGCTCGGTAGTCGGCGATGATCCGAATGCCCAAGTTAGTGCAGTATTGATGGACGTCGGCGGCGGTACCACCGATATTGCCGTGGTCAACGAAGGCGGCGTCGAAGGTACCAAGATGTTTGGCATTGGCGGCCGGGCTTTTACTCATGCCATCAGCCGAGAGTTGGATATTGATTTTCCGACAGCCGAAGCCTTAAAAGTTGGTTTAGGCGCCGGCGCCGTGGCGGCCGAACAACGACCAAAAATCGAACAGGCTCTAGCTAAAACTCTCAAAGTTTGGGGCAGCGGCGTGGAGTTGGCCTTGGCTGAATTTGATAAGCTCGATCATTTGCCCAACCGGCTGTTGCTATGCGGCGGCGGCTCCAGCCTGGAAATGCTAATGCAGCAATTATCCCAAGGCGACTGGTATAAAGCCCTGCCGTTTACCAAAAAACCCAGCGTCCAGCACATCCTGCCAGAGGATGTGGTTGGCATTAGCGACACCACCGGCGATATCAACGACCATACCTACATTACCGCCATGGGCTTACTGCGGGTGGGAATGGATACCTTAAGTTCTGGCGGCGCGCCGGAATCTGCCAGTTTGAAACAAAGATTCGATAAGGTGCTAAAGGTATGACTCCATCATTCCATTTACCATTAATTTCTCATTTGTCATTTATCAAACAAACTACAGCTAATACTTGCAAATTGCTAATTGATAATTCATTGAGCATTGCTTGCCCCGCACCAAAACCTGAGCGGAGTAGTCTGCAATCAGATTATGGAGCTTCAAGTTTTTGGTGTGGGGATAATTGTGAATTGATAGTTGGAGCAACCGATGGGAGCGTATGATGGTTGAGAAGTCCAAAACCAACCCACCGACCAAAGCCACAATCTACATTGACGTTGAAGATGAAATAACTTCAATTATCGATAAAGTTGAGGCAGCTGACGCCAAACTTGCCGCGCTGGTACTGCCCAAAAAATCTTCGGCTCTACAGAGCATTGTAAACATGCGGCTCTTAAAAAGGGGCGCCGATGATGCTGGTAAAAAAATCGTACTTATCACCAACGACCAGAAGATTCTGCCTCTAGCTGGGGCGGCTAGCGTTTATGTGGCTAAGAATTTACAGAGCAAACCCTACATTCCGGCTTCGCCAGTTCCGGTCAGAGGTCAAACCGCTGTGGCCGATGAAGCCGAACAGCTAAGCGAAGAAAAAGCTACGCTTGATGATCATCGTGCTAGAGGCGAGATTGCCGTAGCCGAAGAAGTAGAAGAACCAGAGACTATCAGTCTGGCCGCCGAAGCTGATGAAGCAGAATCAACCGATGCTACTAAAGACCCGCTTAAAAAACCGACAGTCAAAGACAAGAAGTTAAAAATTCCCAACTTCGACAAGTTCCGCCTGCGGCTAGTACTTATCATCGCCGGTATAATCGGACTAATTGTTTTTCTATTTTTGGCAACCAAAGTTTTACCCAAAGCCGCTATTACCATTCAGACAACTTCAACGCCGGTGAGCGCCAATTTCGATCTCACGACTGCCGATAGTGCCAAGGCTGTCGACTCGGAAAAAAGTATCGTTCCGGCAGTTCTTAAAACTTCCGACCAAACCTCAACCCAACAAGTCCCAGCCACTGGCCAGCAAAATAAAGGCGAAAAAGCTTCAGGCCCCGTCACCCTAAAAAATTGTGGCACCTCGGTGGTGACCGTACCGGCTGGTACGGCTGTGTCAACTGGCGGTCTAGTTTACATTACTCAAGCGGCTAAATCGTTAGGTGCTCTGCCGGCGCCGTGTCCTTCAACCGGCGCCAATACGGCTGATGTCGACGTCGTCGCCCAAACGCCGGGCGCTAAATATAACGTCGGCGCTGGTCAAACTTTCGCTGTTTCAGGCTATTCGAATGTTTCAGCTTCTAACGCCGCGGCCTTTAGTGGCGGGACCGACAGTGTTGTCACTATTGTTCAGCAAAGCGATATTGACGGTGCCAAAAGCAAAATTACTACCCAAAGTTCTGATGACTTTAGCAAAAACTTCCAGAAAAAATTAGACGAAGAAGGCTTTTACGTCATTACCTCAACTCTTAAGATTGCCGAACCAGTGACTACTGCCACACCGGAAGTCGGCCAGCCAGCCACTACAGTCACTGTTAACATCAAGATTACTTACTCGATTGTGGCACTCAAAAAGGACGATCTTAAGCAAATTGTTTCAGATCGGCTCGAAAAACAAATTGACAAAGCCAAACAGCAGATACTAGATAAAGACTTGCTTAAAAACCTGACTGCTAGCGTCCAGAACCAGACTTCACCGACTAATATGACTTTAAATATCACCGTCGAAGCCTCGGCTACGCCGAACATTGATACCGAGGCAATCAAGCGCCAGGCCGGCGGCTTAAAGAAAGGTGATATTCGTAACTTTGTTGGACAGTTGCCCGGCGTCAAGGACGTTGATGTTAATATGAGTCCATTTTGGGTGAGTAAGGCGCCCAATAAGCCGGCTAGGATTACGGTGACACTGGAGCAGGTCAAAGAGTAATGTCTGCTGGTGAGATCATCGGTCTGGATGTGGGCCAAGTCCGGACCGGACTGGCCCGAGCCTCAAGCATGGCTAAGCTAGCCGAACCGTTAACTACCATCCCAACCGACCAGCTTACTTCGAGATTAAAGAAGCTAGCCAATCAGGGAACTAGCCAGATAGTTGTTGGCCTGCCGCGAAATTTGGCCGGCGGCGATACGGCTCAAACTAGGTGGTTGCGTCAGTGGATAAAATCGGCCAAGGCTATCATTCCAGAAGTAAAATTCTATCTTCAAGACGAAGCTCTGACTAGTCTAGAAGCTAGAAGTAAGAAGCTCGAATCTTCAAAGCATGTTGACGAGCACGCCGTGGCTGCCGCCCTAATTTTGCAGGACTGGCTCGATCAGTCAGACAGAAGGCGTCAAGTTGCATGATTAGGCGAAAAAAGTTACTCTGCTAGTCTATGGGTTGGTTGTCAAAACCGCTATTGCGACGCTCCAAAATCGGCTTGATTATTGGCATAGCCTCGGCCCTCTTGTTAGTTGGCGGGGTGGCTGGACTGCGCTGGTGGTACCAGCATAATTTGAGCCCGGTTTCAATCTCGCAAAGGACAAGCTACTTCACGATTGAACCCGGCGACAATCTTCACCAAATAGCCACTGGTCTAAAGCGAGCCGGTTTAATCCGCTCGCCCTCGGCTTTCGAGTATTACGTCCGGACCAACGAGCTTTATAAAGATTTGCAGGCCGGCACTTATTCACTAAGCCAGTCGATGAGTGTCAAAGAAATCGTTGGCAAGATTGTCCGCGGCGATATTGCCAAAAATCTGCTGACGATTTTGCCTGGCAAACGGCTGGACCAGATAAAAGAGGCTTTTGCGACAGCCGGTTATTCTGCGGCCGAGATCAACTCGGCTTTTAATCCACAATCTTACGGTGGCCTACCAACCTTAAGCTCTCTGCCGGCCGGCGCAAACCTGGAGGGTTATTTATACCCGGATTCCTTCCAAAAAGATGCCAAGACACCAGCCACGGCAATCGTCAAACAATCACTTGAACTGCTTAGCCAAAATCTAACCAGCGATATTATTGCCGGCTTTAGCGCCCAAGGACTAAGCGTTTATCAGGGCATCATTCTAGCCTCGATAGTTTATAGAGAAACTGATAATCCTAAGTTCGAATCAGGCGTGGCTCAAGTCTTCTTATCTCGCTTGCGAGCCAATATGCGTCTAGAGTCCGACGCCTCGGCCCACTATGGTGCCGACATTGCCGGTGTAGCCCGCGACCTAAACTTTGATTCGGCCTACAATAGTTATCTTCACGAGGGTTTGTCGCCGGGTCCAATCAGTAATTTTACAGCCGATGCCCTCAAAGCCGTGGCCTATCCGGCCAGTACCGATTATTTATACTTTGTGGCTGGCGATGACGGTACGGTACATTTTTCGCGCACGCTGGAAGAACATCAGGCCGCCGTAGCCAAATACTGTACTAAGCAGTGCGGCCAATAACTCCTGTCAATACATGTGATAACAGGGGTGAGGCACATTTAATGGAATTTCGGTTGCTATAATAACCCTACTATTCTTATCCGCAGACCTAAAATTTCACTTACCAAAGTTGCTGCCAAAATCAGCCCGATTGATAAACTATCAAATATTCCTAAGCCATCCGATTTAGAAAAAAAGACCCGTCGCCGCTTACTCCGCTACAGTTTAATTTTTGGTAACACTCTACTGCTAATCGGCGTGGCGGTCTTTATTATTAATAACCGCTCGGCTTCGCCAACTATTCGCAGTGGCACTCTAGCTTCCTTTGCATCAAGCACCAGCTCCAAAACTGCTACACTCGATCAACTTTCTTCGGCTCAAATTGCTTTGACAGTTTCCAAAATGGCTCGTCTACCTGAAACCACAGCTGTTCGCAATCAGGCTGACTCCGACAGTATCTTACTTAGCGTCGTGCCAAGTGATGCTGTCAGCATTAGCAAACCCCTGATTGTAACTGGCGTCCAAAAATCCAAGGCTGACATTATTGAGTACACAGCCGTTGGGGGTGATACTATACCGTCAATTGCCGCTAAATTTGGTATTTCGGCCGACAGCCTCCGCTGGTCAAACAGTTTTTCTGGTAATGTGGTGGCCGCTGGCACAAAATTATTTATCCCACCAATCAACGGCATTGTTTACAGCGTTAAAGCTGGCGACACGCCAGCCGGTTTGGCTGGCCGCTTTAGGGCCGACGAGAATCAGATTATCACTTTTAACGATGCCGAGATTAACGGTTTGGTGGTGGGCGAGAAGATTATAATCCCCAACGGCCAGCAGTTCGTGCCAGCGCCCGCCGTACGCACCAATTTGATTAGTTCGTTCACGGCTAACTATGGCAGCAACGGCTACGATTATGGTTATTGCACCTATTATGTAGCGGCCCAAATTGCTGTGCCAACCAACTGGGGTAATGCTAACACTTGGGATGAGTATGCCAGACTGTCCGGCTGGACAGTCAGTAAGACTCCCCGTCCCGGTGCCGTTGGTCAATCTAACGGTGGTTGGTTGGGTCATGTTGGTGTGGTTGATGAAGTTTCGGCTGATGGCACAATGATTAAATATTCCGATATGAACGGTTTGGCCGGCTGGGGCCGGGTTGGTCGGAGTGATTGGACGCCGATTTCTAGATTTGATAACTACATTTACCGCTAGCCCTTAGCAGTTAGCCAACAGCTATTAGCTGGCTGCTATTTGCTATAAGCTATATTTATGGCTTTTGTAGACAGAGTTGAGGTAACTTTTCAGGCCGGCAACGGCGGTAATGGCGTGGTTAGTTTTCGGCATGAGAAGTTTCGCAAGTTGGGCGGCCCGGACGGCGGCGATGGCGGCAAAGGCGGCGATATTATTCTAGCTGCCAGTAACCGCGAACACACCTTAGCTAACTTTCGTTATAAAAAATTGATTAAGGCAGCCGGCGGTCAAAGCGGTGCCTCTCGCCGCCGTCATGGTAAAAAGGGCGACGACCTAATACTTGCGGTGCCGGTTGGAACAGTCTTAGTAGCAGTAAGTGAGCCTTTGGCTGATTTATCGACTGAAGGTCAGGAGTTTACCATTGCCCACGGTGGCAAAGGCGGTTATGGTAATGCTCATTTTGCTAGTTCCACCCGTCAAGCGCCAAGAGTGGCCGAAAAAGGCGACGCCGGAGAAGTCAAACAGCTAACTTTGGAGCTAAAAATGATAGCCGATGTTGGCATTATTGGGCTACCCAACGCTGGCAAATCAACACTGCTGGCTGTCGTTAGTAATGCCCACCCGGCTATAGCCGATTATCCGTTTACAACCGTTGCGCCAAATCTTGGTGTCGTCGACATAGATAACAAATCAAGTGTTTTATTCGCTGATATCCCTGGTCTGATCGAGGGGGCTAGCCAGGGCAAAGGACTGGGCGACGAATTTCTGCGCCATGTTGAACGGTCCGGCCTGTTACTCCATTTAGTTGATGCCTACAACGAAGATGTTGGCGAGGCTTATAAAATAATCATTAAGGAACTGCACGATTACAAAATTGATCTTTCCGGTCGGCCGCAAATCGTGGCTCTGACTAAAACCGAAGGCTTGGCAAAAAAAGATGTTGAAGTCAAAATTAAAACTTTGAAAAAATTGGCGCCAAAAGGTACTGATATCGTTGCTATCTCCAGCCATAGCGGACAGGGAATCAAAGAACTGCTTAGATTAACTAAAACTACACTCGACAAAATACGTAGACAGACTTACAAAGTGCCGAAACTGGCTAAGTTGCCAATTATTAAACTGGTTGAATCTGAAGATGACTGGCAAGTTAAAAAGGTTAAGGATGGCTTTTTGGTCATCGGTAAAAAAATTGAGCGTTTTGCCCACCGTACCTACTTTGGTGACTATCACGCCGAACAGCGCCTGCGCGACATTATGTACAAAATGGGCATCATGACCGAATTGGAAAAACAGGGCATTAAAACCGGCCAATCTATTCAGATCGGTTCACCAGCTATCGGCACCCTCGAGTACTAAACCCTAACTGGAACATTTGCTAATTGTACCTTTTTTTATTCTGTATTATTTATACTTTTGTGATTTTTGTACCGTGTCCATAATTGCAACATATGTTATTTTTGTGGACACTCGGAAAGAGGAATCTTCCAACTAACCGATGTCCATTTTTCAAACATATGTTGTGATTATGGATATCCCGGATTAGGGCAACTAAAGCTAGGTGAGTTGTTACTTGGTCAGTTCGCTAAATTTGCTAACTAGTTTCCTGGTTGAGCTGTCATCGAGCTTGGCTAGTTCGGCAAAGGCACAGTAGCGCAGTACATTAAAGTAACCAGCCAGTTGCTCAACTTCTTTAAAGCAAGGATAGGGGTGAACCCATAGACTGCGCTGGAGCATGTAAAAGCCCAAATGTTGCAGGTGCGCAGTAAAGTTTATTCTCTGACTGGATTGTTTGACTGGAATGTCGAAGGCTATCAATCGCCATTTATGGTCCCATTTTTTTGGAGTGGGGACTTCCAGCTCGTCAATTATTAACCGCTGCAAACGGTGAGCGCCGGCCGGGGTAAGAGTTAGCTCGGTAGAGTTATTTGCTTGCGAAACCATGATCAAGCCCTGGCGCTTAAGTTCTCTCATGATTTTTTGGTAATCGCTTGGCGGGGCAGGCGATTTGCGAAGTAAAGGACCAAGAGCGGCTATGGCATTAGGTGTAGCAATCGTCAGGCCGGCCAAACCAGCTAGGCCAATAGCCTTAAGGGCGAGGTTGACTCCGTCTCTGGTGCGCATGTCCACAATTCTAACATATGTCAGATTTATGGAAATTGCTAATGCCAGGTATTATTTTTGCTCGGACGTCCACAATTTTAACATATGTTATTTTTGTGGACGCTTCTGCTGTGCTAGCAAGGCGATACTACTTGTATGTCCATTTTCATAACATATGTTGTTTTTAGGGACAGATTAAATTTGTCGTCAGATAGAATATAAAACGAGTTGGGTGCTTGCACCGTAGCTTTTCAGGGTGAGAGCAGTCCCGACGATATGTCGGGATTACGGGAACACCTGTAAATGGTATGGTGTGGATAAGTGGGGTTTGTGTAGAAGTTGACTATCTGATGAGATAAGCGTAAGCTCAAAGCGTTAAGAAAAAATAAACAAGAAAAATATAAAAAATGGCAATTTTTCCGTGGGAACGAGAAGAACCGGATGAAGTCCAAGCCAGCGGGTCGACTGCCGAACTATTTCTTAAAAATCCGGCTCAACGGGCGGACTTTCACTCCAATGCATTGGCTAGCCCCACAGCGCTAGCCGGAATCACGGATCCATTGGCTGAAAAGACCGATCTGCTCAAAAGCGAAAGCCCAGTCGATGTCTTTGGCCTCCCGACTGATCCCACTAAAACAACCGGACAGCCTTAAGCTGTTGACAACTGTTAGATAAAAACTTAAGCCAGGTTAAAAGGAAAAAATAAAAAGATGGCAGAGCCTGCGACTAATCCACTTACCCCAACTGATCAACCCGGTTCTTTTAAGCCGCCTGTTACGCGGGAGCCGTTCAATAATAAGGCAATTCAGCAAGCCGGCATGGTTGGCGAAGCGTTGCCGTGGCTGGTTGGCGGCGCCGTAGCTTACGGGGCGGATAGTAAATTCAATAAGGGCCGCGCCGCAAAATGTCAGAAAAAAGATTAACATGGGGCAATTAACACCAAATATGGAAAATGGCAATGGTACGGCCGCTCTATCGATGATTGACGAGATGATAACCAAAGCCAATTTGGATCCAAAATTGGCCGCTAAGCTTGAAATTATAGCGCTTAGGTTGTATGCGGCCGGGGCTTTTACCGTCAGCCACCAAGAACTTGAAAGTCTGTTTCAAGCTTACAAACAAAAATACGAGAGTGAGGCTGGTACAGAAACTGGCGATCTGACCAAAGCGGAAAAAGATATAACCAGTCTGGTCGTATCTTTGAATGAGCGTATCAACATTGAGCCTATGGTTAAAGATGGTGGTCAGCCGCGCCATGAGACTTTGCAGCTGCTGGGGCAAATAGCCAAGTCGATGGATCAAGATGAATTGACTGAGCTTACAAAATTGATGGACCAAGATATGCCGAATGGCGATGCTAATCTGGTGCGAGAACGCAGTCTTGAAACACGAGACGGCGTTACTGAAGTTTTATGGGAACTGGCTCATACGCTCAAAGAAGAAGCCGCTCACTTTCGGAGTGCGATACCTAAAACCCAGCAAGATGGACTGTTTAAGGAATTTGCTTACGACTGTAGTCTCTCGGCTCGTGTTTTAGGCGAAACAATAAGCTGGCTCGAAATGTCGCGCCAACCCGATGCCGGCCCGCAGCCGGAACGATTGGAGAGACAATGAAGATATACCCGGTTGTTCATATAAAAACACCAGAAATTGCCGTCCTGCAAGCTGATTTAGCCTTTACATCGGGGGCCGACGGGGTCTATCTGATCGATCATGGCTCAGGTGTAAATAATTCCCATTTATTCCAAACTTTTAATGTCGTCAAGGCTGCACATAAGAATGATTTTGTCGGAATTAATCCACTTGGAGCTGGCGACGCTTTAGGCAGCTTGAAAGTGATCAAAACTGCTTATGACCGTGGTCAACTTAAGTATTTACCTGACGGTCTTTGGGTCGATCAAGCTAAATTTGGATCAGGCGAAACTGCTTTTGAGGCGCTAAAAGCTTACAGGCAAGGTCATCCAGAGCTAAACGGCGTCAAGGTGCTGGGCGGCGTAGCTTTCAAATACACAAAAGATTATACAGATGCGCCTCAAGAGGCAGCGGCTCAAGCCGTTCAAGCGGCTCCATTTCTGGATGTTATTACCACATCAGGTGAAGGCACCGGCAGACCACCATCGGTGGAAAAAATAAAAGCTATGAAAGAAATAGCTGGATGTCAGATTGCTATTGCCAGCGGCGTTAGTATTGGCAACGTTAAGACGTATGCGCCATATGCTGATGAGTTATTGGTCGCAACCAGCATTGAGACTCAGCCGTATTCGGGCATATTTGATCTTAACCGACTTAAACAATTAATTGAGGCGGCACATGACAGAGTCGTCGCCACGAGGCAGTAGTGGGCGTTGTTATGGCAATAGCTGTAAAAAAATTAAAAATACCTTTCCAAACTAAGGCTGACGCTGGTGGACAGTTCGGCAGTGAAGGCTTTGTCAGGCGCCCGCCGCGCTTTGCTGACCAAGTGGCTGATAAATCCAGAACAAATACCTTCATCTCACACTCAAACAGCGAGCCAATAACTGAACAACAAGGTTTAAGAGGGCTCGATAAATATTTGCGGGACGTAGCTGCGGCGGCAGGACATGAGCACCCTGAAGTCGCTCAAACAGCCACTCTAATGCGCAAAAATTTGACCTTCATCGGCGAAAAAGAATATGCCGAAGCCGCCAAGGCCATAGCCAACTATTGGCGTACCCATCTCGAGGCCAACCCAAAGAACCAAATAGCCGTTGTCACTAAAATTTCTCAAAGTAGTTTAATAAAAAGCGATAAATATCTGTTTGAAAAAATATTAGAGAGCTTTAGCGATACTGAGCGGGCTAAGTATAGCGGCCGGATTGTCTCTAATGTCTCGGCGCTGACCGCCGACCCCGCCAACGCGAAAGTCGTTTTGCTAGATGACTGGACTATCAGCGGCCAACAAATGTCAGAGGCAGCCCGGCGGTTGTTATACCATGATGCAACGGCCAAATACGCCGGCCAAATTGAGGTCAATCTGCTGGCGGCTTCGTCAAAAAGAGTAAAAACAGGTTTGGAAGTAAATTTTAACAGCAGACAACGGAGTATACCAGTCAAGACCTATTACCAAGCTTGGGAATTGAAAACGGAAGGATTAGCAAACGGGGCACGTATTACCGGTACCCATTCTTCGGTCGATTTTGGTTTCAATTCGACCCTTAACGATTTTAAGAGGGCGCTAGGCGAAAAAATAAGCGGATTATGGCCAAACATCCCTTCGATTGGAGAGGTGGTAAGGCCATATCGCGAGCATCCATTGCCGCTGGTAAAAAGCACCGAAGCAACCACCGGTGGCATATTGGAAAACTTAGGTATGAAAGTAGCAGGCTCGGACGTCTCGGAGGTAGGAGTTACTTATCCAAGCGGCGGTGGAGTATCCAATGAAACAGCTTATCAAAAATGGTCAAAGAAGCTTTTCAACAAACCGTTCAAGAGCGCATATGGTGATGCTGGCATGAACTTTGCAAAGAAGCCGGTGATTCCCAAATGGTTTCAACTGCCAACAAGCCCAAAAATGGCGCTGGCGGGCGCCGGCGATGTTCCAATTACTCTTAAGGGCGGCTCGGCGTACCAAACAAGCGATCATATAAAACCGTCATCAGCTAACAAGTCAATACTAAACTCCGGCAAGCTAGTATATCCTTTTGATAGATGGAGAATGGCCGAGGACGCCTTGGGCAAATCTGGCCTATTGCCTAAAGACGCCAGCGGCAAGCCAATACCATTAAGCGCAAAACAGGCGATCGCTGTTGAGCAGGCCCACACGGTAGGTTTTGGTGAACCCGGCGCCAAACCGGGGACGACAGCCGGTATCGGTAACTACACGACAGAGCAAAATATGAAAAAAGGACTGATTCTGCGCAGAGCCGGTTTCACCCCGGCACAGACACGCCTTCTGATGGAGCGGGGAATCACCGGCATCTCAACCATCACAACCGGTTCCCTGCCAAGCACCAATGGTGCAGGCGATTTGGCGGCTGCGCAAAAAAGGGTTGCTGAGCTTGGTGCTGCTCAACGAAGATTTAACCAGGTTGAAAAAGAGCTAAGAAAACAGACAGAATATTTCTCCAGAAATCCGGTAGGTGAAAATATGAGCGACTCCGAATATAGGCGTCTGTCTAAATATCATAGTTTGATTGCCGAGCGGGATAAACTCATAGAACAAGGAGCTAAGAGTAAAGCAACATCTAGCCCCGCTCTGTCTGAAAAATCTGGCGCCGACGGTTTGAAAGACGAGCTTGCCGCCGAGAAAGCGGAGAGTGCGAAGCTGAAAGCAGAAAGGGCTCGTGAAAGGGCTCGCCTTGAAGCCCTAAAGGATGCGGGGGAAAATCCGCGCACGAGAATTACTGTCAGCGGCACTGCCACTGGCTCATCAACTACGAGTACGACCGGTGCTCGACGTCAGATACCTCCTGCTGCTGAGGCGGAGGTCGGTAAAACGGACAGAGCTTTGCGGCAAAAGATTGCCGCATCCATGAGAAAAAACGGCATTGCCGTTACAGCTGAACGTTTGGACGAACTGACTGCTATAGCGAAGAAAAATGCAGGACGTGGAGTTTATACAGATCATAAAAATGGCATCAGGGTCGCTGCCTCTGAAGGCAAAGGTCAAATTGATTTTATGCCAGATGTCAAAAAGGGCGGGCAAGTATTACAAAAAGTAAAGCAAGCTACCCCTGAAGGTGCATCTGAAATTGGCGTCAAGGGGATCAGAGGAATACAGAATTATGTGATCCTTTCAGATGCTGGATTGGTCGAGCCTGTTGAAGTACTTCAAGGTGAAACTAACCCATCCATGAAAAAAGTAGCTATAAAAAAGATGGGATTTGAAAATCTTGAGGGCCATTATAAAAACAATGTTACGGCAACTCTCGAAAGTGTTAGAGAAAATGCTTTTTCTGAAAAAAATTTAAGATTGCAAGGAGTACTAGAGCAACGCGTATCCACTCAACAACTTTCCGAAACAAAAGCTAAAGTCACGCAGATACAAAACGATCTTGCGAAAGCTATTGTTGATCGTAAAAAGTTGTTGAACGATCCTGATTTTCACGCCGGGAAAGGCTATTGGAGCAGTTTTTCCGAAAAACAAAGACAGAATATTCTGGCGGAGACAGAAAATCATATAGAAGAAAGAACAAAAGCCTTAGAAAAAGCGAGAGGCAAGCTAGCTGAGCTTAATGGATCGGGTGCGTCCGATGTAGAAATGTCTAGAGCGGCCCCTAATGAAACTAGAGCCTCGACCAACGGCAGAAGATCTAAACCGGCCTTGACACCTCTCCAGAGAGAAATCGACGCTAAACTAAAAGCTGATTTCGAACGAATCAACCAGTCGGGCAGGGTTGGCAGCTCCACCGCGGGGGCAGGGGCTACCGGAATAGGTGGAGCCGGGGAAGCAGGCAGAGAACCTGCTAGCGGAAGCCCGACTAAACCCAAGCGTCCTTCTATTAAAACAATTGAACAGTATGAGGCCAAATGGAAAGAGCAAACCAGCAAGCATCCTCTAGTCCGTAATTGGGAAGCGGAAGGCCAATTACGTCAAGAGATGAAGACTGCAGGCATACCGATTGAGAGAAACGGTGAACCCAATTTTGCTGCGGCTAAAGAAACTAGCAAGGGAGGGTTAGTTTATAAAGGAGGTAGAGTTCTTAAGGTAGGCGGCCGCGTGGCAGGCTTGGGCGGCGTCGGCTTTATAGGCGGTCTAACCGTTAAAGACTTGGTTGAAGGCAAATACGGCAGTGCCGCCGCCGGCGCAGGTACGCTTACTGCCGTTGGTGCCTTGACTAAGCTCGTTGGTGGAGGGCCAGCTACCATTGCAACAGCTCTAGCTTTTGGAGCGGTTGGTGGTGATTCAGCCCAGAACAAAATTGCCAAATTGCCGAATATGGAAATAGTCACCTATCCCGGCCGCGGCCATAAGGGTGAATCTTTGACCATAACGCATGAATCGGAATTGACTAAAAATGACCTTAAAGCACTGCTTGGTAGCGGTTACAGCGTAAAAGCGAAGACTGATGAAGGTACGTTTTATGTAAGCAAAGATGGAAAAACTAGAGTTTTAGCAAAACCAGGCAAGGCTGAAAATCATTTTGTTGCGGCTGATACAGAAAAAGGACTTCTGCTCTACCAGTCTGAAGATGGAGGTTACAAACTTTATGATAAGAATAACGGTAAGACAACAAATGTATCTGCGGCTATTGGCGGTGAGATGGCGCAGGAATTCAAAGATGCTACAAAGACAGCGAGCATCGTAGCTGGATTGCCGGCTTATAGAAAATTGCCAGGTGATACGGTTATTGGTAGTGCTCCCATAAAGTCCGAAGACGGCAAAACGATCAACGCCAAGATAATCAAAAAAGCCAACGGCGACACTGTTGTGGTGGGAGCTAACAACAAAATCTATAACATACAGTATGGAGCGGCACCGTCCTCATCGACCGGCGGGCCTTCACCGAGCTTTAAGGTCAAAGAAAACCTTAGCTTCAAAAGTCAATCCGATAATAAGGCTAAAAAAGCTAGCATAATTCAAATCACTTCCGGAAAGAATAAAGACAGCTACGCAGTTATCCAACAAGGTGGTGATGGTTCCAAGCCATATGTCAGCGGCTCAAAGGAAGAAGTTGAAGCCTGGCTGAAGAATCGCTCTACAGCTGGCGGCCCAAGCCCTGAAAAGAAAGTTACGCCGTCTTTGCAGCCGACAAATAAAAATAAACCAACCGTCACTACCAGCCTTAGTACCCGACCGGGACGGGGTGATACCGTCACGATTACAATGCCGGTTAAGACAAAAACGACCGTGCTCAACTTAGGCTTGGTAGGTTCAGCCAAAATAACAACCATTCAGCCGCCAAATAGAGCTAACGGACACTGGGTCTCCAAAGGTAACGGTGAATGGTGGCGGATGAGCGATAAGCCTTTCAAAGGCGAATACCAGAGATTTGAGACCTGGCATGAGCCAGTAGCGGCAGGGCCGCCAGCGCCAGGAAAAACCCAAGTGCCTGTAACCTCGGCTTCAGTACAAGTTACTTTTGTGAATGGGAAGTGGGTAGGTCCTGGTGGCAGTACCTTATCAGCAGCCGACCAAGCCGAAGCCCAGGCAGCCTGGAATAAACAACACCCGGCCACTGGTCAAAAACCTGGCTCTGGAACCCCAGGGACATCAACACCGCCAAACCCTAAGCCTAGGGTTACGCCGAGGCCTAAACCAACAACGACTAAAAAAGGCGACGAACGGGGAGAGGACGCGACGACAGTTGTGACTTCAACGCCTACGATTTCTAGCCCAAGTCCGCAGCCGCGAGTCCAGCCAAAAACTTCGGAGAAGCCGGTAGTTATTATCGATGGCGTTGATTCACATACAAATATTGGCCCGCGCCAAGGCACACCTGGAGCCTATGTTCCGGCAGGCGGCAAGGATGAGATTGCCAAGGTAACTTATAACCCCAACACCGGCGTGACCAATACCTACCTGAAAAACGGTGCCATCTTTACTCAAAAGCTCGGCGAAAACGCTTACCGCTCCAAGGCGCCGGATATAGTTGCTTTAAATCGAGTAGACACACAAACACCAAGTTACTTGCAACAGTTTGGCACGCCTGACCAGCAAGACCGCCGAACCGGCAAGGTACCTTTAGGTGAAGGCATCGGCATCGAAAAATCACTCAACGAAGTCAAAACAGCCGGTTACCAAGGTGAAACTAATCCCGATAAAACTTACTCCTTTACTGACGTCAAAGGCCGTGATAGCACTTTAACCTTTCGAGATAACGGTGTCGTCATTCAACAAAGCCAAGACGGCAATCCCTATGTCATTTGGGACCCGGCTAAGAATAACGGCCAACACTGGCCCGGCTTTACCAATCTAAGTATCAAAGACCCTAACGCTGGCCAAACAGTAACCGGCAACCAACCGAAGTACAGCTACCCGCCAGTAGATTATGTAACTGATCAGCGTGATCCAGCCGAAATCTTAGATAATGAGGCTCAAGCTTCATCAACTAACACTTCTACAGTTACATCAGCCACCAATGATCAGCTTGACCCAGCCATTCAAGCGGCCATGAATGCCCAAGAAGAACTTCCGGTTTGGCACGCCAACCCTAGCTGGGGCGCCCCAAGTAAAAACGCTATTGCCTTAGCTGGTTTGGACGCTAGCAAAGTTCTTGAAGAACGGCCCGGAAAAGACGGCAAAACCATCTTTCGGATGAATGACGGTACATATCAGGCTTATGATCCGCGTACACTTAGAGCGTCGGGGGCTGGTACCTGGAACAAAGACCAGTGGGATGAATATAGCGCAGCCCATCCAGTACCTCCAGCAGCACCAGAAGTCACCAATCCGGCGGCGCTATATTCCGGGAATCCAAACGACGACCCCATGGCAGAACCGGCCGTTCCGAAAGATGTTATTTCTCCAGTCTCCACACTGGACCCAGCCATCCAGGCGGCCATGAATAGGCAACAGGCTGAAAATACGACTCCAGCCTGGCATCAAAACCCTGGATGGACGGCCACTCCGGATCAAGACGCTCCAGTCATTGCCAGACTGAATCTTCCGTCAGGGGTGACCGTTCTTGAGACGCGTCCTGGTAACGAAGGTAGAGCGATCTATCGGTTGGACAATGGTGCCTATGTTGCCATGGATCCTACAGATCCCAGTGCGACGCCCCAGTATGCCGGCTTTTGGAACAAAGATGAGTGGGAACCCAGCCAGCATGGCACAGTACTACCACCAGCTGCACCAGCACCGTCAGAACCCCAAGTTATACCACCTGCGCCAACGCCAGCAGCCCCATCTGCGCCAACAGTACAACCTGATAAATTAGCGGAGGTGTTGTTTAATCCTGGCTATAGTCCGCCGCCTTCGACGCCAGCAAATTCTACGATTGCATCATTCGGAATCACTGATCCAACACTCAATGCGAGTCCCAAAAATCCACTGACAACACCACCGCCAGTATCTCCACCAGATACCTTCAGCGGTTTGAGTCCGCCCCAATCACAATCTCCAGGCATTTTCAAACGCGGTCGCTGGTTTGAGATGTAATCTTCCCTTGTGAATAGTCTAAATAACACTATCAGGTAACCCCTTAACGACCATTGTGAATATTTACTTTGGCGGAAGTATTGACTGCTTGATGTAAAGAGGGTAGAGTCAAAACACAAGCAGAAAATAAAAAAAGACAACCAAAAAGTGCCCGACAAACAGAAACCATATCAACCTGATGCAATACAAAAGGCCAGACCTGGTAAATGGGTTAGGTTTAATGACATCTATGGCAGCGGTATGAGACGCCAAAGCTACGATGGCAAGTTCGTTTACGAAACGCATTACGACAAGGGCGCCGGCCAGCCAAAAGATATAAATCTTTGGGGTACACATGTTACCACCTTGCCAAAACCGACAAAGCCGGGCAGCCTTGAGGATTTTCAAGATCAAGTCGCAACGAAGATAGTAAGTACAACTAGTAAAGTTAGGGGCGGAATTGAAGCAGGCAAAAGTACGGCTGGCGCTGGTTATACTGTAGCTACAAGTGCTCGGGGCGCCGGTGGTATTGCTGCTGGGATCGCTGGCGCCAGGAGTACGTTAGGGGTGGGGGGTCTCGTTGGTAGCATTGCAAGAGTAGCCGGTCCAGTTACCATAGCCGTGGCTCCAGCATTAGTAATTACTGGTATCCTTGAAGCACTTGGCCTGGAACCTGGTAGGTCTCCGGTAGCTCAGCAGATTTATTCCGAGCAGCAGGGCGGTGGTTTTTTTGGCGCCCAACCGGGTAGACCTGATTATAAAGGCGCTAAATTTCAGGGAGGTAAGCTGGTTGGACAGTCTGTTGATGACAGCAATAGACGAGACAGAAGCTGGTACCCAGATTGGGTGCCGAAGAGTTTACAAGATCCTAAAAAAAGCGAGAAACTAAAAGAATATTTAGGGAAAGTCGGCCAACTTGACAGGTTGCTTAAAGAAAAAGTCGGTAGAGGTGTACCGACCGGTAGTCTTTATAATAACTATACTGATATCACTCGCTACTCTGATCCTGCCCATGGCAACAAGCCGACCACCTATCATTTCCTTGGCGAAGTCGGCGAGAAGCAACTTATAAAAGTACGTGGCGGTTACGGCCTGACCTATTATGGCCGGGTGACGCATGGTAAGAAGCCCGGCATTGTGGAAGATATTGGCGGTAAGAGGTACTTGGCTAATAAAACCGCAATATACGCGACCAGGGCGTTGGCAGCAAGCGGTGGTAACTTGGACCCCAAGTCGGCCTTCCAAATCGGTCAAGAAAAAGCCGCTCGTGATTTAATGCAGTTGTATAACAAACTGACCGTCGATCCTAAAAATTGGACAGTGGCTTGGGGACGGCATGATAATCAGCTTGATGCTAAAACTGCCCAGCTGTTGCTGAAGCAACCCAATCAACTAGTTTGGAACGGTAAAGAATGGGAGGATCCGATTTTAAAGACACATGCTCCAGATCAAAAAAAGGCTTGGCGGCGGTGGGAGTTGACGCGGCCGGTCAATCAAATTAACACTAAACCAAAACAAGGTTCAGTAGTGCAAATGACTGGTTCGATCCGCCCGCCCGAGCAAGCGGTTTACAAAGATGGACGGGGAGGTCTGGCCTGGCGAGACCCTCGTACGAATGCTGTAATCGACCAGAAACAGGCCCAAGCCCGTTGGCAGGCTACCCGGCCAGCTGGCCATAAAAATGATGTACCTAACGAGAAGTCGGTTGTCGACTTGGCGGTCGGCCAATGGCAGAATTTTACTGATGAGTACGGCCGCACCGGCTATCAACGAGTTGATAAGAAGGGCAATGTATTCGAAACCCGCTACGACGCCACTGGCACAAATCAACCGCCCCGATTGAGTGCCAGCATCCAAAACGGCGCGCTGGGTGGCGAGAGAACAAGCCAGGCA
>MGCU01000004.1 GCA_001790525.1 Candidatus Saccharibacteria bacterium RIFCSPHIGHO2_12_FULL_47_16b | reverse complement strand
GAATTTTGGCCGGCTCGGAAGGGCCGGTTTTTTTTGTTTCTGCTTATGCGAACAGTTTGATGCTATAGCATAGTTCTGTGAATGATCTTAACGGAATTGTGCGACAGCATAATTTTGTTAGAAATTTAGATTCAAAAAATTACTAATTTAGCAATAAAAATCGCTTGTTTTGAAGGGCGAAATTTAGTAAAATAATAACAGATTGGGAACACCTAAAATTACACCTAGGAGAGGGTATATTAAATAATGCTTAAAGCTCAATGCTCAAAGTTCAATGCTGACTATGATTCATTGAAACATTGTTTGATTGAGCATTCATTGAACATTGCCGCCGAGGTCGGTGGCTAGTGAGTGCTAAAAAAACGGCTGGTGGGCATAGCTACGACGCCAGCCAAATCCAGGTTTTAGAAGGCCTTGAGCCGGTCCGCAAACGGCCGGGTATGTACATTGGCTCAACCGGCGCCGAGGGCCTGCATCATTTGATTAAAGAACTGGCCGATAACGGCATTGACGAAGTAATTGCAGGCTTTGCCAGTCTGCTAGAAATTGTTTTGCACGAAGATGGCTCAGTCACCGTCAGCGATGACGGCCGCGGGATTCCGGTCGAAAAACACCCCAAAACCAAGAAAAGTACTCTCGAGACCGTGCTAACGACCTTACACGCCGGCGGCAAGTTCGGCACTGGCGGCTATAAAGTTAGTAGTGGTCTGCACGGCGTTGGTTCCAGTGTGGTCAACGCGCTTTCCAGCTACATGAAGGCGACCGTGATGCGCGATGGCTTTGAGTGGGTTCAAGAATACAAACGCGGCAAGCCGGCTGGGCCAGTTAAAAAAGGCCTGGCCAGCAAACAAACAGGTACTGTTATAACTTTTACGCCGGACGTCCAGATTTTTAGCACCACCACCGATTTTAACTTTGACTGGGTAACTGACTATTTGCGTCACCAGGCCTATTTGACTAAGGGTGTTAAAGCCATCGTCCGCGACGAACGGGTCGGGCGCTCTTATGCTTTCCATTTCGAGGGCGGTATTGAAGCATATGTCCGCCACCTTAACGCCGGCAAAGAAGCGATTGATGAGGATATTTTCTACATAGAGAAGCCGGTCGAGGAAGCCGTCATCGAGGTTGCCCTGCAGTATTCGGATACCTATACAGATACAGTCATGGCTTTTGCCAACAACGTCTATAATCCGGAAGGCGGCATGCATTTAATTGGTTTCCGCACGGCCATCACCCGGGTGATTAACAACTATGCTCGCAAATCAGGCCTGCTCAAAGAAAAAGAAGAAAACCTCTCCGGCGAGGACGTTCGTGAAGGTTTGACGGCCGTTATTTCGGTTAAACTGCCGGATCCACAGTTCGAAGGCCAGACCAAAAACAAACTCGGTAATCCGGAAGTTCGTGGCTATGTCGAGCAAGTTATGAACGAATGGTTTGCTTACTACCTGGAAGAAAATCCGGCCGTGGCCCGCAAAATTATTAATAAAGGCCTACTGGCGTCTCGGGCCCGCAAAGCCGCCCGGGCCGCTCGCGAAAACATCCTGCGTAAGGGCGTTTTGGATGGAGCCAGCATGCCGGGTAAACTGGCCGATTGCGCCACCAAAGATCGCTCTCAAGCCGAACTGTTTATTGTCGAGGGTTTGAGCGCCGGTGGCAGCGCTAAAGACGGCCGTAATAGCTTTTATCAAGCCATTTTGCCACTGCGTGGCAAGGTTTTGAATGTGGAGCGAGCCCGGCTGGATAAAATGCTGGCCAACCAGGAAATATTGAATTTGATTAAAGCCCTTGGCACTGGAGTGGATGAGCAATTCAGTATCGACGGACTACGTTATGAACGGATTATTATCATGACCGATGCCGACGTTGATGGCTCGCATATTAGAACGTTGCTTTTAACCTTATTCTTCCGTCACCTGCGGCCAGTAGTGGAAGGCGGCCATCTGTATGCCGCCCAGCCGCCGCTTTACGCCATCACCGTTGGCAAACAAAAACAGTATGCCTACTCTGACGAAGAGCGTGATGAAATACTTGGCAAAATCAAGGCCGAGACCAAAACAGCGCCGACCATCCAGCGCTACAAAGGCTTGGGTGAGATGAACGCCGAGCAGCTTTGGGAGACGACTATGGACCCGGCCAACCGGGTACTAGCCCAAGTCAAAATTGAGGACGTCGAGCGGGCCGATTCTATTTTCTCCAAGCTGATGGGCAACGAAGTCGAGCTACGTAAAAACTTCATCCAAAGCCACGCCAAATTCGTCAAGGAACTGGACATATGATTTGTGCAGCAAATCAGTCACTAGTCATTAGTCCTCAGTCTCTAGCTATTTACTGTCGACTAGCGACTAGCGACTGGCGACTAAAGCCGGAGGCTTTCTATGGATGAACGGGCCAAAGGTTTAATTCCCAGCGCCGAGCAGCACTCCAAGACGGTGCTAGACCGAAGTGTCGAGTCAGAAATGGAGACTAGCTATCTCCAATATTCCATGAGCGTGATTGTCGCCAGGGCCTTGCCAGACGTGCGTGACGGGCTCAAACCAGTCCATCGGCGGATTTTATACGTCATGGACAAAAATAACCTAAGAAGTGGCTCAAAATATACCAAAAGCGCCCAAATTGTCGGCGAAGTTATGGGTAAATACCACCCGCACGGCGATGTAGCGATTTATGACTCGCTGGTGCGTTTAGCCCAGCCGTTTTCGACGCGCTACCTACTGGTTGATGGCCAAGGCAACTTCGGCTCGATGGATGGCGATCCGCCGGCCGCCATGCGTTATACCGAGGCCCGCATGAGCAAAGCTTCCGAGGCCATGCTCGAGGATATCGATAAAGAAACGGTGCCATTCCGCGACAATTTTGATGGTTCGCAACAGGAACCGGAAGTTCTGCCGGCCCGCATACCAAACCTGTTACTAAATGGTCAAATTGGCATTGCTGTCGGCATGGCCACCAATATCCCGCCGCACAACTTGGGCGAGCTAATTGATGCCACTATCGAGCAAATCGATAATCCGGAAGCGACGATTGACGATCTGATCAAGCATGTTAAGGGTCCAGATTTTCCAACCGGTGCCGTAGTTTATGGCAAAGAATCAATCAAAATCGCTTTTGCTACCGGCCGCGGCGGCGTGGTGGTTCGCGGGGTGGCTGATATTGAAGAAGGCAAGGGCGGTCGCCACAAGATAATCATCACCGAAATTCCCTACGCGGTGAACAAAGCCGGCTTGGTCGAGAAAATTGCCGATTTAGTGCGCGAAAAGAAAATTAGCGGCATTGCCGATATCCGTGATGAAAGCTCGCGCGGCTCGGTTCGCGTCGTGATTGATCTTAAAAAAGACGCTTATCCAAAGAAGTTACTTAATCAGCTTTATAAATTAACACCACTGCAGACGGCCTTTCATTACAACATGCTGGCGCTAATCGACGGCATCCAACCGCGAGTTTTGGGCTTGCAAGATATCATCGTTGAACATATCAAACACCGTCAAGTCGTTGTCCGCCGTCGCACCGAATTTGAGCTCAAGCGCGCTCAAGAACGGGCCCACATTTTAGAAGGCTTAAAGATAGCACTCGACCATATTGACGAAGTTATTAAAACCATTCGGGCCAGCCAAACGCCGGAAGAAGCCGAAGTTAATCTGGTCAAAAAGTTTAAATTAACAGTTATCCAGGCTCAAGCCATTCTGGCTATGCAGCTAAGGCGTCTAACCGGCCTGCAGCGCAAAGAAATCGAAGACGAACTAACAGATTTACTTAAACTTATTCAAAAATTAAAGGCCATTTTGGCTAGCGAAAAGAAAATTTTGGCCGTTATCCGCGACGAACTGCTGCAAGTCAAAAAAGAATTCGGCGACGAACGCCGCACCAAAATAGTTGCTCAGGAACTTGGTAAATTATCGGACGAAGATTTAGTGCCGGACGAACAGGTTGTTGTAACTCTTACGTCAGCAAATTACATAAAAAGGACTTCGATAGCCGATTACAAAAAACAAGGTCGGGGCGGAAAAGGCCGTCGCGGCATGGTCACGAGAGAAGAAGACGTCATTGAACATGTTGTAAATGCTTCAACACATGATTTCCTACTTTTCTTCACCAACAAAGGCCGGGTCTTTAGAATCAAAACTTACGAGGTGCCGGCGGTTGGACTCAACGCCAAGGGCGTAGCAATTGTCAATTTATTGCAACTTGGGCCTGAAGAAACGGTTAGTTCAGTCATCAATGTCACCAAGTCAATGGCCGGTGGGCACCTGTTGATGTGTACTATCCGCGGCGTGGTCAAGAAAACGCCGTTTGAGCAATACCAAAACGTCCGCCAGAGTGGTTTGATTGCTATTAGGCTTGATGAAGGGGACGAACTAAAGTGGATTCGCATGACTTCTGGTAAGGATGAAGTGGTGATATCGACCGCTCAAGGTCAGGCCATTCGTTTCCACGAGCAAGATGCCCGGCCGATGGGCCGGGCCTCGCGTGGTGTCCGCGGTATCCGCCTGCGCCCTGCACCGGCCGGTGCAGGGCAGCGTACCGGTGATCAGGTTATCGGTATGGATGTGGTAGATGAAAAATCATACATCTTCGTTATCAGTCAATTTGGCTACGGCAAACGGACTAAAGTCAGCCAGTTCACACCTCATCGACGAGGTGGAGTTGGTATTCGCTCGGCCATAGTTAACAAAAAAACTGGGCCGCTGATTGGCGTTAAGGCCTTGATTGGTTTAGAGCAGGAAGTAATTATTTATTCCAATCAGGGCCAAACTATTCGGCTTGGCTTGAAAAACATTCCAGCCATCGGTCGGGCCACCCAAGGCGTGCGCATTATGCGCCTAAATGCCAATGACTCCGTTGCCTCACTAGCCCTAGTTGAAAAGGTAGAAGACGACGAAGAATCTGAAGAAAAATCAGTCAAGAAACCAGTTGCTAAAAAACCAACGACAAAGCCTAAAAAACCAGTGGTTAAGAAGACATCTGCCAAAAAGCCAGTATCTAAGGCGAAAAGAACAACTGCTAAATCCAAGAGAGCCATCAAGCGACCAGCTGAAAAAGCTCCAGCCAAGAAAAAACCGGCTCCTAAAACCAAGAAGTCAACCGCCAAACCTTCCAAAAAAGCAAAGTCTAAAACTAGAAAATCAGTAGTTAAAACTAAGAGACAGTCTAAAAAACGTTAAGTACGTTGCTTTTCGAGCTTGGTTATACGGATTTCGTGCTGCTGCACTGTGTCGAGAGTTTTATCATCCCCGACCGATAAATTTTGTATTTGATTACTCAAATTACCTTCGACTTTATCAATGTGATTAATTAGAGTTTCTAGCATCTGATTCATGCCGCCGACTAGAGTTTCATGAAGTTCTTTTATTGATTTATCAAAATCTTTTTTTGAGAGCGTTTGGTCATCAGAATTCATAGAAAAATTGTATCACAGCCTGTATTTTTCAGAGGACGTTCCTCTGAAAAGGCAGTAATATTGGGCAATACTCAGATTAGGTTGACTTTTTAATCTGTTTATGGTATTATTGTATCTGTTAATCTAATCCAAATTAAAAATGCAACAAAGGCCCTTAGAAATTCCTCCGGTACTTAATCCAGATCCTGAGATCCGTCGTCAATCCTACGAAGAGGCATATGCTAAAGGCGAGGAAGCATTGTACGAGTGGTGGCGTCCACATTTTTTGGGTCGACATGGGGAAACACTTGAAGCCGAACGCTATAATCTTGTCAATCTAGCGAAAAGCCTAAAGAAGCCAATTGAGGAACATCGTTGGGATTCTGTGCTGGGAGACGACCTAAGCGGCCGAACTCCAGCAGTTTTCGTTCATCGCTTAATGAAACGTTATGCTCAAGAATCAGGCACGAAAGTGCCAACTTTGATGTATTTGGCACCGGAACATAAACCGCACTGGAAAAAAAGAAAACAGACAATCAAAAAAAGATTGGTAATGAAGGATTACCTTAAAGCCAGACAGAATAGACTTGGTAAAAGAACGTTGGTAGTAACAGAATTTATTGCGAGTGGTAGGAATATAAGAGATATTCTTAAGGCTTTTCCGAGAAAAACAGCCTATGACGTAGCTTCTGTGGCCGTAATGTCCTATTTTGAAGATCCCAATACTGAACTTCGAAAATTAAAAAGACTACCTGGACAGATGCTCTTTTATGGAGGTACGACCAAGAAGCCAGACACGCCTTTGTTTAAGGCTACGGAAGTGCTGGGACGTAAAAAGGACGAATTTAAGGCAACCAGCTTCAGGAGTGAATACTTTGATCCTCAACGGACCCAGGCTGCTCGCCAAATGGTTGTAGATATGGCTGATGAAATTTACGAACAAGTTTTTCACACTGCCGAAAAAGCGGACATAGACCAATTGCCAAATCCAAACCCCGCACTAAATCTTGAAGCTCCGTAATCCGATTGCTGACTACTCCGCTCAGGATTTAAGGCGGGGCAAGCCAAAACCCAAAAAATAACCCGGGGCGGCTACCTTTTGCCTGTGTCTATGGTAAGTCGAGTCAGTAATGTACTTCTATCCCCTGGGTCTAATCTATCAGTCTGATCAACGAGACTATTTAAAGACGAAGGGCAATTTAGGTTCATCTGGCAAGTCAGTCCGTGCAAGAGGACGAAGTCCCTCAGGGTTACCAACCACAGTGCATCCCTTATTATTAATGACTCCTAGACCAGTTAAAGCCTCGACAACCCTAGCATAACTGCCTAGGCGGCGTTTAAGAGCGGCTATATCTCCTGACGATAATCCTGACAGGCTCCATAAAGCCACCTCGCTTGGCGCAAAAATAGCAGTCCCCTCGTAAACCTGCCCGGCTTGGGGTAATGCTTCCTGAAGCTTTTTCAAATGACTTTCAAAATATATGCTTCTTTTTCCTATAGAACCAATTCCCATATAGCCAAGGATACTTCCAGATAAATCTTAGTGCAAGTATAAGCGCATTGGAGTCCGGGCCTAAGGAGCTAACCCGAGCAGGTGTTGTTGAAAAGAGGCGTACTTGGTCGCGAGGACTGTTTGAGCCATTCAATTTCCAGTGGAAGTTGAATGGTGAGTTCCGCAGCGAGCCTGTTTTCAATTCAACAGCTGCATCGAGTTGGCGACGCGCCCGGTGGCTTTGGTTACTTTGGCCAGTCAAAGCAACAAGAGTATTTGGTTCTTCCCCAAAGAACCCTCTCAACAGGGTTGACGAGCCCCATCATCTCCGCTAAGATACTATGAGCTTTTAGGGTGTCCTCTTTTAAAAAATGTCTCCAACTACTGAGACATCGGCAAACTAGGATAGTTCCGCGGCTAACGCGGATTAACACTTTTTAAGCGCTCATTGAAAATTGAGTAGTGCAAATCAACGTCAGTTCGCCCGCCTAACGGCGGGCTCACAGTCGATAGTCACCAGTCTACAGTCAACAGTTTTTACTAGCGACTAATGACTAGAGACTAACGACTTTTTTGGAGAGTTTGATCCTGGCTCAGGATGAACGCTGGCGGCGTGCCTAAGATATGCAAGTCGGACGCGAGCTTCTCACTAACGTGATAAGCGGAAGTAAGAATAAAGAAGAATGAATTATGAATAAAACCCATAACTCTTAACTCCTAATTCTATATTCTGCTCATCGCGTGAGCGAGGAGCTTGAGTGGCGGACGGCTGAGTAACGCGTAGGAACGTACCCTAAAGTGAGGAATAAGCACCGGAAACGGTGTCTAATGCCGCATAAGGCCAGCACCTTGTGCTGGAAATCCTAATACCTAAGCACTAAATCCTAAATATTTGGAATTTGTTATTTTGAGTTTCGAATTTGTTTAGAGTTTAGAAATTAGAATTTAGAGATTTCAAGCATAAAGTGCTGGTCAAAGCATTTATGCGCTTTGGGAGCGGCCTGCGTATGATTAGCTTGTTGGTGAGGTAAAGGCTCACCAAGGCGATGATCATTAGCTGGTCTGAGAGGATGATCAGCCAGAACGGGACTGAGACACGGCCCGTACCCCTACGGGGGGCAGCAATTAGGAATATTTCACAATGGGGGAAACCCTGATGGAGCGACGCCGCGTGCAGGATGAAGGCCTTCGGGTTGTAAACTGCTTTTACTCGGGACGATTATGACGGTACCGAGAGAATAAGGGTCTGCTAACTACGTGCCAGCAGCCGCGGTCATACGTAGGACCCAAGCGTTATCCGGAATTACTGGGCGTAAAGAGTTGCGTAGGTGGCATGGTAAGTTGATAGTGAAATCATCTCGCTCAACGGGAGACACATTATCAAAACTGCCAAGCTAGAGCATAGGAGAGGTAGCTGGAATTGCTGGTGTAGGAGTGAAATCCGTAGATATCAGCAGGAACACCGATGGCGTAGGCAGGCTACTGGCCTATTGCTGACACTAAGGCACGAAAGCGTGGGGAGCGAACGGGATTAGATACCCCGGTAGTCCACGCTGTAAACGATGGATGCTAGCAGTTTTCAGTATCGACCCTGGAAGTTGCGAAGCTAACGCGTTAAGCATCCCGCCTGTGGAGTACGGTCGCAAGACTAAAACATAAAGGAATTGACGGGGACCCGCACAAGCGGTGGAGCGTGGCCTGTGGAGTACGGTCGCAAGACTAAAACATAAAGGAATTGACGGGGACCCGCACAAGCGGTGGAGCGTG
>MGCU01000003.1:691-9049 GCA_001790525.1 Candidatus Saccharibacteria bacterium RIFCSPHIGHO2_12_FULL_47_16b | reverse complement strand
AGAAGTGTGCCGAACCTGCCGTTTTAGCCGAATTGAAAGGTAAGAGCAGGTCCTATAACAGAACCCGGCTTACGGTCTTTCCGATGCCACTAAAAAAATCGCTCAAAGTGAGCGATTTTTTATTTAAAGTTAAATTACTTCTTGGAAGCGGCTTTGACAACTGCCTCAAATGCCCTTGGTTCATTTACCGCTAACTCGGCGAGGATTTTGCGGTCGAGATTGACATTGGCGGCCTTCAAGCCAGAGATTAGGCGACTGTAAGTCGTGCCGTGGCTACGAGCCGCCGCGTTAATTCGGGCATTCCAAAGAGCTCGCAAGCTGCGCTTTTTGTTCCGACGATCCCGGTAGGCAAACTGCAAAGATCTGATAACGGCTTGTTTGCCGCGTTTATAACTACTGCGGTGGGCCTTGGTCATGCCCTTTGTTGCACGACGAATCTTCTTGTGCTTCTTGTGAGTAGTTACACCTCGCTTCACTCTCATCAGACGCTCCCTTCGTTCACTTTAGGGTTTAGGGGATAGGGTTTAGGGGATAGGGTTTTTGAATTTACTAGACCCTCGTCCCTCGCCCCTTGCCCCTGATGATGAGCTTCGCGAATCATCTTAGACTCCCAGCTTCCGGCGGATATTCCTAGCCGACGACCCGTGAAGTGTCTCCACTCGAGACAGGCGGCGCTTACGCGAACCTCTTTTCTTCTCTAAAAAGTGATTTAGGCGGGCGTGACGATGCAAGAGCTTACCGGTTTTGGTAACTCTAACCCGTTTCTTGGTCCCGCTGTGAGTTTTTAGCTTTGGCATTTTACCCGCCTAAACTTTTTACTATTTTATGCATCGATTTTCTCATAGATTCTTAACCTTCCCAAGGCAGACAGTTTCAAAACCGCATTGCGTAACATTATTCAGTATAAAACTTCGGTGGTCGAAGCCTTACTTCCCTCTAATGGTAAATGTGAGGAATCGGCCGGCGAACTCGGGCTGCTGATCAACGGCGATACCATCGCCCAACAGATTAATAACCCTATCGGCCATCTTATAGCCCAAATCTTTATGGGCTAACTCACGTCCCCGATAGACTATCGCAATTTTGACCTTGTGTCCAGCCTCTAGGAACTGACGGACTTTGCGCAGCTTGACTTCCAAATCATGCTCGCTAATCTTAAGGCCAATTCGCATCTGCTTCATATCTAACGGCTTAGACTTGGCCCGACTCTTTTGCAGTTGTTTGGTGCGTTGGTAGTTATACTTGCCCCAATCGACAATTCTGGCTACTGGTGGACTGGAATCTGGCGAAACTTCGACTAAATCAAGGCCGGCCTCGCGGGCCGCGGCCAATGCTTCGGCTCGGCTCAAAACGCCAAGTTGTCGTCCATCTTCGCCAATGACTCTTAGACTATCAGCCCTAATCGCCTCGTTGATACGGGGTTTAGAGCTCATCTGCTAATACCCTTCAGGCGTAACCCTCCATTTTGCTGAGCTGCAACAAGCATACCGCTCGTCACCGTAACTTCAAGTACGCTTCCTCGCCTGATGCTCGTTTCGCTATCATCAAAATGAAGCTCCGCTTCAGAATGGATTAGCAGATGAGCTCTGGCTATTGTTTGTCTCCCAACATATTCGCAAACTGATAATAGCAGATTCAATGCTCAATCATCAATCCCAGTGGAACCGGCTATGCCGTGTCGCCGAAGGCGACAGTTCCACGGGATTGACCTCGTGAAATTCGTCAAAGCGAATATTTCACAGGGGTCAATGCCCAAGTCAGTTTACCGTTCACCGTTTGCCGTACGTTTACGGTTTACCTTTCACTACTGAAAACTGGAAATCGATAATTGAAAACGGAAAACTGCTAGACAAACACTTTGTCTAGCACCGGCTGTCTGTATTGCAGAGCTTCGCTGATGTGTTCTGGTTCGATAGTATCCGAACCGGCCAGATCAGCAATGGTCCGGGCCACTTTAACGCTGCGCACATAAGCTCGAGCCGAAATATCGAGCTTAACCGCGGCGGCATCCAACAGTTCTTTGGCAGCCTGGGAGAGTTTAGCCATCTGTCTGATGTCTTTGTTGGTCATCGAATTATTGAATCTAGCTTTGCCAAAGCGGGCCTTTTGGGCGGAAAAGGCTGTTTCGACACGCTGTTTAACAATGGCTGATTCACTTACGGAACCCCGGTTTTGTAATAAGCGGGCGTGTTCCACCTCATTGACGTTCAGATGCATATCAATGCGGTCAAGAATCGGTCCGGAAACCTTCTTTTGATATTTGGCAATGGCTGCGCCGCTGCAGACACACACTTTATTGGTGCCGTAGTAGCCACAGGGGCAGGGGTTTTGGGTGGCCACTAAGATGAAATCAGCCGGATAGGTGGCCGTATCCTTGATTCGAGTGATGGAAACCGTACCGTTCTCCAATGGTTGACGTAGCGATTCCAAGCAATCCCGGTTAAACTCCGGCAGCTCGTCTAAAAACAGGACGCCCCGATGGGCTAGGCTGACCTCGCCGGGCCGCGGCCGCGAGCCGCCGCCGATGATAGCTATGGTGCTGGCCGTGTGGTGTGGCGCCCTAAACGGCCGGGTCGTGACGATCCCGCTGGTAACTGCGTTGCCTAAACTATGCAGATGGGTAACTTCCAGCATTTCGCTCTGGTCCAAATCCGGCAAAATACCGCACATGCCTTTGGCCAGCATGGTTTTTCCCGTTCCGGGCGGGCCGAAAAATAACAGATTGTGATGGCCGGCGGCGGCAATTTCCAAAGCTCGCTTGGCGATTTTATTACCTACAATTTCACTTAAATCCAGCTCGACGTTCACCTGCCGCTGTCCAACTAACCGGCCAGCACCGGTTCTAATGTTCTTAAGCGGCAATACGCCGGCTAAATCAAGGTAAACATCGCGAAGTGAGCCTGCCGGCTTAAGCTCAATATTAGGAATTAATAAGGCTTGGGCTAGGTTGGCCGCTGGAATAAAAAAGCGTTTGGCGCCAGCGTCGCGAGCCGATAAGATTCGGCCAATCAAACCTCTAACTGGTTTAAGCGAGCCATCAAGCCCCAGTTCGCCAAAATAAATCCAGTCGGCCGCTTCGGCTAATTTTAGTTGGCCATCGCTTGTCAAAATCGCTATGGCCATGGCTAAATCCAGGCTGGTCGTATCTTTAGGTACATCGGCCGGCGACAGGTTAATAGTTATCCGTTGACGGGGCAGAGGCAGTTGAACATTGGCAAAACTAGCCCGCAACCGGTCTTTAGCTTCATTAACGGCTTTTGAGGCGTAGCCAATGATAACGATGCCGGGCAAACCCTTGGTGATATGACATTCAACCGTCACCGGCAGGCCGGAAAAACCGGCGTTATCAACGACGCTTCTAATAGCTTCTGCCATAATACTGCGGACATTATGCCGCGACTATCCAATAAAGAAAATTGCTAGCGCTTATCTGATATTATTTAGCTGTGGCAAGGAATCTTCAGGCAATTGAAGACTATTATGTTAATCAGGGCTTAGTCGGAGATAAACTTCGGCAGGCTATTGAGGAGGATTCCGAATATCAAGAAATTCTTAGATCCCGAAAAGCTCGTTTGCACAAGGAAGTAGAAATCTATGATGCTGAAGTCGGTAAGTATGTTCTATCCACTGAAAAAGACTATGAGATTCTTACTAAGATTCGTCAATTAGAAAATAAGAACCTATCCTCTTCAGATAGAGAGCTTATCGAGCTAATAAAAACCCAACTGGAACTGGATTGGCGTTCACCAATTTTAGGTAAACTGGACGAGCTTCTGGGTAAATATAAATGATTTCGGATTTGGGCACCTGACAGACAAATATTACGTGATTTCAAAAAGCAAACGGGCCAATTTTTGTGGCCCGTTTGCAGTGTTTGGTTGGGTGTTTGGAGGTTGCTTGCAGTTATTTGTTTTAACTGCTTTGTCGTGGAACAACGGCTTGCGAGAAGCCGTTGTTACACTTTGTTTTTTGTTTTGAGCACTTTTTTTACTCAAGTGCCATCCTCATCTTATAAACACTAGTTTGGCCTTGTCAATAGGCTTATGCTAAAAACCTGTGCATAACTTAGAGCCTTAATTTGGCAAGTTGACCGACTTTGACAGAATTTTTCCGACAACTTTGATTATTTATTTGGCGTGTCTGAAGCTAGGCTAGTTTCTAATGAGAGATAGCTGCAAATTGTTGGTCGAAATTAATGAAATTGCTAGCCATTAATCGGACAATGCCACCACTACGAACTAAAGCGTCCAGTATTTTCATAAAATATTTTCACAAAAATTCTAAAGACAAATTTAGCCAAAGCAATTTATAATCAACCATCAATCATGTCGACAACGTCCAACGTGACATTCTAGCGACTCCGACATGGCAACCTATTTTTTTTCGATAACAATCCAGCTCCAACAATAGCATTATTGGGACAACCTTCTAGAACCGCTTTTAGATAGTCCATTGATGGGATCTCGAGATAGAAAAGGTATACTATTGATAAAAATACAACAATTTTCTAAAGTCAGTCATATCTGTAAGATGTATTTATCACAACAAAAATACTTGACACAGCATAAGCTTTATAGTATTCTGCCAGGGTAAGTAAAAAAACAAAAAAAACTTACCGTTCGACGCGCTTCGCTTGCTCACGACAAGCAGTATAAGCTCGAACGACCCCGAGCGAATAGTCGAGGGGCAACTAGTGTCGCTCAAGCCCGCCTAAAGCGGGTAAGAGCGGTCAGTCAGAGATCTTCCTTCTCGTAAGGGATCTCGGTTTTGCCAAAAGGTGGTAAGCGCCATTAAGTAATAATTTATTGCGGTGCATTTACCCCTTTAGGCTCTTTTGAAACCCGCCATCTGGCGGGTTTCTTCTTTGCTGTAGAATTTAGGTATGATAAGACTCCGCGCTACGCCCAGCTTCTTTAGCTTGATCAGTCTGATAGGTTTGGTGGTTTTGATAACTGCCACCAGTCCCAGCGATAACATCTTATTCTCACTGTTTTTTTTCTTGCTAAGCTTTGTTTTAGCAGTCAACCTTGCTCATCTTATTGCCGGTATTTTTAGACAAGCCAGCTTGTCTGTTAAGGCTCGTCGGCGAATCAGAATAACGGCTGCTATCCTTGTCATCGCTATGATGTTCCAAGCCACTCGGTCGCTTAACTGGATTAGCGGTTCAATTTTACTGATAATAACCCTAGGCCTGCTGTTTTATAGCGACAGACGCAGTGTTGACTGAAGCTGGCACGCGGCCTAAGTCCTGGGTATAATAAGAGCTATGGATAAATTGAGTGGCGGTGAGCCTGGCCTTCAATTTGAAGTGCCCCCATCATCTGAAAGTCTAGAGCCCGGGACTGAACAACAGATAGAGAAGGGCCGGCCGGTCCGGCAGGAAACTGCGCCCTCTAGGCTTAAACAGCCGCCGCAGACTCAACCAGCCGCTGATAGCCAAGTCCCAGCCTTGCCACAACCAGCCGCTGATAGCCAAAAAACTACATCTACAGCACCAATAACCGTCAACCTGCCGGCGACTGATGCCAATCTGATAGAGAAAGAGTGGGTGGAGGCGGCCAAGATTATAATTGCCAAAACCAGCCGAGACCCTTTTAGCCAAAAGAACGAAGTCAGCAAAATCAAGGCCGATTACATTCAAAAGAGGTTTAATAAACAGGTCAAAACAGATGAGCCATTGCCTCGGGCCCAAGGTGACGCGGTAGCCGCATAAGTCATGACTGCATCAATCCAATATCTAATTTCTAAATCCGAAACCCTAAACAATGTCCAAATTATAAATTCCAATTACCAAACTTTAGAGTTTAGAGCTTCGGGCTTAGAGTTTGAAGCGACTGACAGGAGCGCGGGATGAGCGTCATACTAGTTTTAATCAGCTTTTTGATACTGGTAGGGGCGGGCGCCGGCTTTGCTTATGCTTACATCCGCGGTATCTTCCGTGAACAAAAAAATTATGAACGTGGTCTCAAGATGGTACCGTTACTAATACATCTGCCGCCACCCAGCGATGATATTGAAAAGGGCCAGCGTGACACCAGAGACATTACCGATGAAAATATTTCCCGCGCCCAAGTCCTATACGGCATTTTAGCCAGCACCTTTCAAAAGGGCTTTAGGCCGCGCTTTTATGGTCAACGCCACGTAGCTTTAGAGATGGTCGCCAGCCACGGCGTTATCCATTTCTATACAGCCGTACCCGTCAACCTGTTAAGCGTGGTTGAACAGGCGGTAGTTAGTGCTTATCCCAATGCCCGATTAGAAGAGGTCGCCGAACACAATATTTTCAGCCCAGTCGGCCGGCTATCCGGCACTCTAGGCGGCGAGATGGTTCTAAAGGAGAAATCAGTCTACCCGATTGCCACCTATCAAGATATTAAACGCGATACCATGCAGGCCGTTTTAAACGCCCTTTCCAACTTAACTAAAGAGGACGGCGCTGGCGTCCAGATACTGCTAAGGCCGGCCGGCGAGGCTTGGCGCAAAAAAGCCCGCAAGGAATCAGACGCCAAACGAAAAGGCAAGGGCGCTAGACCGAAAGGCTTTGAAGCTAGTTTCTGGTACGTTGGGCAGGTGGTTTTAGCGCTGTGGAAGCCGCCGGAGGCTAACGCCCCAGACAAAGCCAAAGAGCCGCCACCAGCCGAGGCTTCCAATCTTGATCAATCCGTCGCCGCGGCGATTGACGAAAAGAGTAAACAGCCGGGCTTTGAAGTTCTGATCCGCTTGGTGGCCTCATCTAACATTTCGCAGCGAGCCCAGACCATTCTAAATAATCTAGTAGCGACCTTTGCCTTGTTTGATGCGCCCGGCAAGAACGGCTTCAAATTTGTGCCGGCCCGCGACACGGATAATTTTGTAACGGCTTACATCTTGCGTTTCTTCCCGCAAACCAGGGATCAGACAATCCTAAATGCCACCGAGCTGGCCACCCTCTTCCACTTTCCGGATCAAGCCAACATTCCGACTTCCAAACTGGAGCGCCAGGCCTCCAAACAAGTTGACGGTCCGCGCAATGTGCCCGAAGAAGGCCTGATGCTGGGCTACAACCTGTTTCGCGGCAGTAAAAAGGCAATTCGTTTGGACCAGGCCGATCGGGCTCGCCACCTGTATGTGGTTGGCCAAACCGGTACTGGTAAATCAACTTTTCTGGAAAATTTGGCCCTGCAGGACATGCTGGAGGGCAAGGGCTTTGCCTTTGTTGATCCGCACGGCGACACCGCCGAGCGGCTGCTGGCCATGGTGCCAAAAGAGCGGACCGAGGACGTGATATATTTCTCGCCGGCCGACACCGACTTTCCGATGGGACTTAATATGTTTGAATACCACACGCCGGACCAAAAGGACTTCCTGATTCAGGAAACCATTAACATGCTGTATAAGCTCTACGACCCCGGTCACACCGGCATCATCGGCCCGCGCTACGAGCATATCTTTAGAAACGCCGCCCTGGCCGTGATGGCCGATCCGGCCGGCGGCACTTTTGTTGATATCCCAAAATTATTCCGCGATCCGGCCTTTGTTGATAAGAAACTTAAGCACGTTACCGATCAGCATGTGATTGACTTTTGGCGCAAAGAAATGCCCCAATCCCAGCGCAGCACAGATTATGGTGAAGTTATCAGCTGGTTTGTGTCTAAGTTCGGCGCCTTTTTATCTAACGAGATGATGCGTAACATCATCGGCCAGACCAAAAGCTCCTTTAACCTGCGCGAAATTATGGATGACGGTAAAATCCTGCTGGTTAATTTGAGCCGCGGCCGCACCGGCGACCTCAACTCCAAGCTGCTAGGTATGATTTTTGTGATGAAGTTTGAGGCCGCGGCCATGAGCCGGGCCGACGTGCCGGAAGAATATCGGCGTGATTTTTGCTTATATGTTGACGAGTTCCAGAACTTCAGCACTGATTCGTTTGCCGATATTTTGAGCCAAGCCCGCAAATACCATCTTAATTTGATTGTCGCTAACCAATTTACTACCCAGCTGTCCGACGAAGTCCGTGATGCCGTCTTTGGCAATGTGGGCAGTGTAGTATCCTTCCGCGTCGGCACCAATGACGCCGAATTCTTAGCCAAACAACTGGCGCCGATTTTTGATATAGACGATTTGCAGTTCTTGCCTAACTTCAATACCGTGGTGCGGATGATGATTGGCGGCGTGCCGGTTCAGCCTTTTTCGATGGCTACATTGCCGCCGCTTGGCAACCCCAATAAAGACCTGGCCGACGCCTTAAAACAGCTGTCTTACGCTAAATACGGCCGCCCACGGGCCGAAGTAGAAGCCGAAATAGTCGAGAGACTCAAAACGTTGCCGCGGCCGGCTTACGGCGGTCTACCGCGGCTAGGCGGCGCCTATGGTGGTTTT
>MGCU01000003.1:0-685 GCA_001790525.1 Candidatus Saccharibacteria bacterium RIFCSPHIGHO2_12_FULL_47_16b | reverse complement strand
CAGCCGATGCCGGCTGGGACCATTGAAGCGCCAGCCAGCACCGCTTTTGCGCCGACGCCGGCTAGGCCGACGGCTAGCGGAGGCGACTCTTTTTTGGATGATTGGTTAGCTAAACGCAAGGATTACCGGCCGCGGCCGCCGGTCTTTGGCCAAGGTCAAACGCCGGCCTCGGCTCCAACTACACAGCCAGCCGTTTCACCACCGGCCTTCCAACCGCCGATCAGTGCTAGCTCGCAACCGCCGGCCGCTCCAGCCGAAAAACCAGATGATAAATTGCACGGTGAATTCAAGATCCGGCGCGACGACGCTCAAGCCTCGTCAACCGAACTGCCCGAAGAACCCAAAGCCGTCCGCATCGACAAAGACGGCAACATCACTTCGGCCTCTTAACTTCCAGCGCATTCAAAAACTTGATGGTCGCTCGCACCCTTTCAAAAAAGAGTGCGTTACGCGCCGGGTCGCCTGCCGCCCGCAGGTCAGTCGACTCGGGCTGCACTACGCTGGACCCTCTTTTTTAAAAGCTGCTCGCTCCAGCTTCAGCACCATCCCTCTGCGAATTAAGAGGCCTCGCTCAGCCTAGAAGAAGGCAACACTAGTTGACTTTTAAGCTAATTATGGTAATATGTTGGAGATGGACAGACCAGATTTACACGAAACAAGACGAGCTGTAGAGCAACTGGGCGGC
>MGCU01000002.1:38284-39337 GCA_001790525.1 Candidatus Saccharibacteria bacterium RIFCSPHIGHO2_12_FULL_47_16b | reverse complement strand
GGCAGCGGCTGTCAAAGCGTCAACTCCAACATCGGCGTCAACTATAGTGTTGGCGGCTATTTTAGCGCTGGTTACAGCACTGTCGGCGATGTCGCCAGTGGCAACTCCAAGGTCAGCCAGTTCGGAAGTACCAACCGCACCAGCGGCGATTTCATCGGAGCCCACAGCATCGGCGGCGATTTCTGAAGCGGCGACTGAGTCGGCGGCCAAATCATCGGCGGTTAAGGTGTTATCTGAAACATCACCAGCTAGACCACCTACGACAGAGGCGTCGGCTAGTTCACTGGCGGTTACCGATCCAGCAGCTAGGGCAGCGGCTGTCAAAGCGTCAACTCCAACATCGGCGTCAACTATAGTGTTGGCGGCAATGTCAGCCGAGGCAACTGTGCCATCGGCAATCTCAGAAGTACCAACAGCGCTAGCAGCAATGTCATCGGCGGTTAAGGTGTTATCTGAAACATCACCAGCTAGACCACCAACTACGGAGGCGTCAGCAAGTTCACTGGCGGTTACAGAGTCGGCAGCCAAGCTAGTGGCGTCCAGACCGTTGTCTACTACGTCGATGTCATCGATAGTGTTGTCAGCGATATCAGCTGAAGCGACTGTGCCGTCAGCTAGTTCTGATGTACCAACCGCGCCGGCAGCGATTTCTGAGGCGCCAACAGCATCGGCGGCGATTTCAGCCGAGTCAACACCGTTTGTCTGTATTTCTGAACTACCGACAGAGTTAGCGGCTAAGTCAGCATCAGTTAGTGACTCGTCAACCACTTCAGTACTGCCGACGGCACTGGCGGCTATTTCGGCCAGCCCGACAGAGTCGGTGGCTAAATCGGCAGCGTCAATGTCGCCGGCTACGAAGGTAGTCGTGTCGCCAAAGACGATAGTGCCATCATCGTTGACAGTCAGCGAGGCCACCCCGCCGTCCTGAACTATGAAGTCACCCGTACCAGAAGCCAGATCAACAATGAAGCTCTGATTAGCAGAGACTTCAAACTCCAGTCCGCCTCCGGTCTGGCCCTGAGCGGCGTCAACCAAGACTAAGGAAGCCCCGTT
>MGCU01000002.1:0-38274 GCA_001790525.1 Candidatus Saccharibacteria bacterium RIFCSPHIGHO2_12_FULL_47_16b | reverse complement strand
CAAGTGTCGTTAACGTTATTTCGGACATAGGCGGTATTAGCTACTGTGTCGAAGTAAAGGTCACCAGCCTCGACACTAGCTACCGGAGCGGCGCCAAGAGCCAAGTTTAGGTGAGTGTAGTCAATGCTATCGATTGCAAGATCGACCGCACCAACCGTACCGTCAGCAATTTCGCTGGTGCCAACTGCACTTGCAGCAATCTCACCGGCGGCGACTGAATTATCGGCTAAGCTAAGAGCTGTCAGGGAGTTGTCGGCGATGTCGCCATCGGATAGCGAATTGTCAGCTAAAGCGGCGCCGGTCAGGGCACCGTTAGTGTCGGCGTCGGCGATGGTGCCGTCAGCGATGTCGGTGCCGGTAACTGTACCGTCAGCTATATCGGCGCTGGCGACAGCCCCATCGGCAATGTCAGCCGAGGCGACTGTGCCATCGGCAATCTCTGAAGTACCAACAGCGCTAGCAGCAATGTCATCGGCAGTTAGGGTGTTATCCGAAACATCACCAGCTAGACCACCTACGACAGAGGCGTCAGCAAGTTCACTGGCGGTTACGGATCCAGCCGCTAGGGCAGCGGCTGTCAAAGCGTCAACTCCAACATCGGCGTCAACTATAGTGTTGGCGGCGATATCAGCTGAGGCGACTGTACCATCGGCAATCTCGCTGGTACCAACTGCACCGGCGGCGATTTCACCAGCGGCGACGGAGTCATCAGCTAAACTGGCGGCTGTTAAGGAATTGTCGGCAATGTCGCCATCGGATAGTGTGTCAGGTGCCAGTGATGCACCAGTGAGGAGTCCATTGGTGTCGACATCGGCAATCGTGCCGTTGAAGATTTCATCGGTAGTCACGGCGCCGGTGGCAATGTCGCCAGCGACTAGGGTGTCAGCGGCTAAGGCGGCGCCAGTTAAGGCACCGTTAGTGTCAGCGTCGGCGATAGTACCGTCAGCTATGTCAGCTGAGGCAACGCTGCCATCGGCGATTTCACTAGTTCCAACTGAGCCAGCGGCCAAATCAGCAGCTGTCAGTGTGTCAGCCGCTAAAGCTGCACCAGTCAAAGCACCGTTAGTGTCTGCGTCGGCAACCGAGCCATCGGCGATTTCACTAGTTCCAACTGAGCCAGCGGCCAAGTTAGCAGCAGTAAGAGTATCGGCAGCTACATCGCCGGAGACGATTGTGCCGTCAGCGATGTCGGCTGAAGTTACTGTGCCGTCAGCGATGTCGGCTGAGGCTACTGTACCATCCAAGATCTCTGTGGTAGTTACAGCGCCAGTGGCAATCTCGGAAGCCGCAACTGAATCGGCAGCTAGATCACCAGCTGTCAAAGTATCGGCAGCCAGAGCGGCGCCAGTAAGCGCGCCATTAGTGTCAGCGTCGGCAATGGTGCCGTCGAGGATCTCGGCGCTAGAAACTGAACCATCCGGCAAAGTTACTCCGCCCGGAGCATTCAAGAAGATGCTGGAGGTTGAGGTCATGTGTAAAGCCGAGCCGTTATTAACAATGTATGAACCGGTATAGGCTCCAGCGTTATAGAAGTAGACTGCGCCTTGGGTGGCAAGAGCGCCACTAGCCATTGATAGAGGCGTATCGAGGAAAATGAAATTGCGGGAAACTAGGTGGAGGTCATCATTGTCGTAAATATAGCTGCTTTTTTGGAAGTTGATCATGTTAAACGTGGCCGGGCTAGACGAAAACTCCCACAGATGATCGGTAAAGGTAGACGCGGCCAGCGCTGTCGGTCCAAATACTAATACGCTCGACAGAATCCCGACGCCTCCTGCCACTGCTTTATTAATCAAACTCATTAAACCCTCCTTAGTTAGGATATTTTATTTCGATAGTTTAATTTTCAGGCATGTAAGAATGTTTGTCAACTAAGAATTACGCCGTATCCACAGATTAGCAACTATTCCAGTTAAACCCCAGTGTTTATTAACAATGTAAAATGGGGTCTATGGTTATGCCAAAACTTAACCGAAAACAGCTTATTTTGCTAGTTGCGGCTGTGGTCACAGCGGTAGCAACTTTGTTGTGGAGCCAGCCTTTCGTCTCTAACAAAACTACTCCCTCTGAACAACCATCAACTTCGATTGAGTCCAGCAATTTCGATTATCCTCGGCCTGACGGTTGGATAAAACTATCGCAGACCGCTCTTAAAGACGTCAAGGCCGAGAGCGGTCTTGGTCACGGGGCTCCACCGCCTATCGGTCTGTTTCTGGTCTCGGTTGATACTTCCACCTCGCTGCCAAAGAATAATGATGACCTAAAAAACCAAGCTCTAAAAACTATTCCTAAAAATATTGAGCTGATTTCCAGCGGCGACACCACCATATCTGACCAGCCAGCAATTAAGCTGACCTATAAAATCACCGGTTCGCAGCCTTCCAAAAACGAAGTCAACGTGGTGGTCTACAACAAAAAGATTTATTACCTGTTGGTAACGGCCGCCGAGAAGGATTTTGACAGCCAACGGGCAGATTTTGACAGAATTTTAACCGGCTTCAAATTCAAATAAAAAGCGTCCTTAATCAAATCTTGAATTATGGGAAAGTCTGGAAATACTCTCTATCCAGCTACTTTACTTGAGTAAAGCGATCATTTCTTGCAGATCCTTGCAAGGCTCGGCCTTGCAAGGAGTCTCTCGTATGGATTGACATCGAAAGACTATTTTGATACCATTTTGATACTATGAGCAAGCAAGTTAAGGTTCAGGTGCCAATGGACAAGGATGTCCGCGATCGATTAGCTGAGCGGGCGACTAAGTTGGGTTTTGATTCCCTGCAGGCTTATATCCGCGTTTGGGCCAAAGCGGAGACCGAGGGTCGGAATTTGAATTTCGGACAGGACGATTGGGGCGAACCTTCCGACGCAGCCGCCAAGCGGCTTAACCGCTGGGCAGAGGAAGCGCGGCAGGGAAAGAACGTGTCAGGGCCATTTAATACGGTGGAAGAGTTGATGGAAGACCTCCTCCAGTGAAACCCACACGCCGGCATAAGCAATTCAAAAAACACTTCAAGATACGAATAGTCCCCAACAAAAAACTTATTTTACAATTCCAGGAATGTTTAATACTATTCAAAGCCGGGCATCGTGGTTACCTGCTGAATGATCATGCTTTAACTGGGAAGTTGGCAGGCAAGCGGGCTTTTTCGGTAGCCGGTAACATCCGGGTTGTTTACGAAGAAACCGAGGATGTAATAACTTTCCTCGATATTGGTTCCCACAATCAGGTTTATCGGTAGTCCTAGTCTATTATAGGAAGGCAATGAAACGTATTGTCATAGACGCGCGGGAATCAGGTAGTAGTACTGGCCGTTATATAGATAAATTGGTCGAGAATTTGCATCGGCTCAAGCCCGGTTTTGAGATTGTACTTTTAGCCAAACCGTCGCGCGTCAAGTTCTTAGAAAAAAAAGTCCCAAATTTTGAGATTATTGAAAGCCCATACAAAGAATTTTCTTCGGCCGAGCAAATTGGCTTGCTACGACAATTGAATAATTTGCGCCCGGATCTGGTTCATTTTGGCATGACCCAGCAACCGGCCTTTTACAAAGGTAGGACCGTCACAACAATTCACGACCTAACTACAGCTCGTTTTGACAATCCAGCCAAAAACCAACTAATTTTTAAATCCAAACAGACTGTCTACCGTTGGCTAATCAAAAAAGTTGCTAAAAAATCGCAAAAGCTAATAACCTCAAGCGAATTCGTAAAAAACGATGTCGCACAATATACCAATATTGATCCAGACAAAATCGAAGTTATCTACGAGGCTGCCGATAAAATTGAAGTTCAGCCCGAGCCAATAGCCGAACTGGACGACCAAAAATTCATTATGTATGTTGGCCGGGCCAATCCGCATAAAAATTTGAACCGACTGATTAATGCCTTTGCAATGGTTCGAAGAGACCAGCCCGATTTGAAACTGGTTTTGGCTGGCCAGCCGGACAAAAACTTTGAATTGCTCGCCCAATACGTCGAATCCAAAAGCTTAACCCCACACCAAAAACTTGACACTCCGCAATCCGATTACCGACTGCTCCGTTCAGGTTTTGGTAAGGGGCAAGCAAGTAAAATATTATTTTTGGGTTGGGTCAGTGATGGGCAGCTACGTTGGCTTTATGAAAATACGGCGGCTTACGTCTTCCCTTCTCTGTCCGAAGGTTTTGGCCTGCCCGGCTTGGAAGCAATGATTCATGGTGCGCCGGTAGTTTCTAGTAATGCCAGCTGCCTGCCGGAAATTTATGGCGAGGCCGCCCACTACTTTAACTCACTTGACAGCGAAGATATGGCCACCAAAATCGGCCAGGTCTTGGATAATTTTAATTTAAGTACCAATCTTATTGCCCGCGGCCATGCCCAAGCCGCCAAATATTCTTGGCGGAAGACGGCCGAACAAACCCTCGAAATTTACAAATCAATCTTGAATTAAGCTGCGATGGTTTCATCTAGTAGATCCGCTTCTCGAGAATCGTACCAGCCATAAATTCTATCAATTCTGACAAGAGATCTTGGCCCATCGACGGAAAAATGAATGTGCTTGCCGTTTTCTTTAGACACTTCCGTATGTCTTAGGTGGACTACCCATACTGGTTCAGTTAGATCTCGGAAGTATTGAGGAGTAAAAACCATTTCTGTTCCCTCGACTATGCCCTGTACTAATAGGCCCTTCTTCGGCCCGTCTGACTGCGCTCGTTGATAATCTGGTATTGGCACACCCGGCTTGTCCCCAAAAGGGTTAATCATTACATCCTCGGCAAAAAAATATGCTGGTTGACCTATTATGTTATCGAATCTCTGCCGACGTATTTCAACCATATCAGGGGAAAAATCGCGTTCTGTTCTCATAATTTGATTATAGCTTAAGTAGTTTATGTTTAACTTGAGAGCTCATCTGTACTTTGACTTGGCTTTAAAACGATGTGGCGGTCGCGACCCTCGCCGATGGATTCGGTTGATAAGCCGAAATCGGTTGCCGCCTGATGTATAACTCGGCGGTCGGCCGGATTCATCGGCTCCAGTTCCTTTGTTTCGCCGCTTTCTTTGACTTGTTTAAACCAGTCTTTGGCTTTCTCCACCAAGCGTTCGGCCCGGTGCTTTTTGTAATCGGCCACGTCCACGTTGACTCGAGAATGAGCAAAGCCCTGGTTTCTCAAAACCGTACCAACCAGGAATTGAAAGGAACGCATAGTCTCGCCTCGCACGCCAATTAAAAAGCCGTTATAGCGAGTTGACGGAATATTAAGTTCAATGACCTCATCGTCGTGAGTCGTAGCATAAACGTCGGTGTTTAAGCCAAAAAAGGACAGCAAGTCCTCTAAATATTTTTTGGCATACAGGATGGCTTCTTCTAGATTGTCGTTCATCCCATTAGCTCCAGAAAACGCTTAACTCTATTCTTTAAATAACGTTTGCCCTGTCCTGTTTTTAAGAACTTCTCTCTGGCTCGAGCATCGGTTGAATTCATGCAGGCTTCATAATAAATCAATTCGTAAGGTCCGCGCTTGTTGGTAGATCTAGATTGATTAGCGAAATGTTCGGTCAAGCGTTTTTTTAGGTCGAACGTGAAGCCCGTGTAAAAACGTCCATTTTCTGTATTGCGCAACACGTAAACGTAGCACATGCTGGAGCTAACGGGATAGACCCCGTTAGAAGTCTGGTTTGTCAGCAAACCAGAAGTTTTTGATAAAAAGCTACTTCTAATCGGGGCCATTACTTGCGTCTCCGGCGGGCTTTGTGTTTTTTAGATTTTTTGCGGTGCTTTTTTCTTGTTTGATCGTCGGCTGCTGCCGCGGGTGCCGTCGCTTCGGCCACTACCTCGGCTTCGGCTACATCTTCCTTAAGAATTTTTGATTGCTGGAAGATAGCCACGGAACTGGTCGTCAGCCAATATAAAGCCAAGCCAGTAACAAAATTAATACCGACGATTATTATTAAGAATGGAATTATGTATAAGGTAAAACGGCCGGTGGCTTCCATAACTTCCTGTTGGTCGGCCTGTTGGCCTTTGCCGGCCTCTTTGAAAATTCGGCGCAGCGAGCGCGAATCTTTGGAGCGAGGCATAAGCATTTTAGTCTGGTAATACTGGGTCATGGCGCTGGCAATTACTAAGACTAAGGCTGGCCAATAAAACCCGGCTTGCGTGCTGGCCACTCTTTTTAGGTCGACTATTCCAAACAGCGTGCTATCAAAGTGATTGATGTCCGAAGCTAAATTCTGCAGCCAGCCTAAGCCATGAAGCCATGAATAAGAAAAGTTAATAATCGAACTTGGATCATTAAATAGCTTTCTTAATACAAAGAAAAGTCCAAGCAGGATAGGCGCTTGAACTAAAGCTAGCCCAAGCGTGCCAAAAGGGTTAATCTCTCTTTCTTTGTAAAGCTCCATTACCATCATTGATTCTTTGCGTTTATCACCGACGGCAGCTTTCTTGATTCTTTTGAGTTCCGGCTGCAGGGCCCGAATCGCCTTGGTGTGATGCAGCTGTTTTTTGGCTAACGGCCAAAGCAGCATTCTGACTATGATGGCCACCATTATTACCGCCAAGCCAATGTCGTGGCCTGGAATAATGGCGTAAATAAAGACCAGCAAATTGAAAATCGGTTGGACGATTAAAGTATCAAACATACCAAAAACTCTCTAGCCCTTTATCATAGCATGCAACATGCCACTGTCCGGTATCCATTAACCACTGTCCACCCATTAGCCGGTAGCCATTAAACCGCTAACCGGTCTAGCGGTAACCGGAAAGCGCGTGGCAACCGGACAACGGTTAGTGGCTAGTGGCTTCAACTCTATGGCTAACGCAGGATGCCGGCAGCTTTTAGCTGCTGTTGGAGCTGTTTTTCTAAGGCCGGCGGCGTTAGTGAGTCAACTGATTCACTAAAAACCGTTATGACTATATCGTAGGGTTGGCTGATTTGTTTTTCTAAGCTGCCAATCAAGGCGTAGATTCGGCGGCGAATACGGTTACGTTTGACGGCCGATTTAGAAATTTTGCGGCTTACCACAACTGCTGCTCGATAACTAGCCCGTCGCCCATTCAAGGCGTACCGGACAGAAAAATGAGGCCCGCGAACAACTTTGCCATTTTTATAAACAAATTTTAGGCTGGCGCGGCCAGCAAATCTGTGTTCCCTGGATATCACAAAGATATAGTAACTAGGAAATAGTAACTAGGAAATAGCAGGGTCCAGCCAAATTGCTAATTTCTATTTTCTAATTTCTGCCGGCTAGTGGGTGAGACGGGTGCGGCCTTTTTGGCGGCGGCGGGCTAAAATTTTACGGCCGGCTCGGCTGGCCATACGTTTCATAAAACCGTGTTCGCGGCTGCGCTGTCGTACTTTTGGCTGATAAGTCCTCTTCGGCATGAGAACACTTTATCATAAAGTTGAACCCTTTCACCTTTCACTGTTCACCGTTTTCATTGCGTTATCCGTTTTCTGTTTTCCATAGCCAATGGTTAATGGCAAACGCACGGTAAACCGAAAGTGGAAAAAGGTAAAAGGTAAGTAGAATTCACTACAAAAACCCACAAAACAGGCGTCAGTTTTCCACCATTGGCAGGTCTTTGTCCACACTTTAACAGATGGTAAAATCAACTGTGTATAACTTCGTCTCTGTTGGTTTAAATTTTAGTTCGGAATAATTGCTGTTATTTTTACCTGTGGAAAAACCTGCCTAGCTGGTCTATATTAAGAGCTAACCAAAGGCCAAATATGGAGGAAAAACACTAAGCACATGCAGAATAGCGAATTGTGGCAGGCCGTCCTGGGCGAAATTGAACTGTCCGGCCTTTCCCGAGGAAGTTTTGTGACTTGGTTTAAAAATACCCAGATGATCCGCTACAAAGATGGTGTGGTAGTTGTCGGTGTGCCAAATGTTTTTATCAAAAATCAGCTCGAGAAAAAATTTCATGACTTAATTGTTAACACGCTGGTAAATAATGGCATCCGGCCGGAGCGAGTTGAGTACAAGATTCACACTGGTATTAGTCCAAAAACCGTGGCAGAAGAAGCTGAAGAAATCTTTATAAATCCTACCTCCACCGTGACAGTCAAAGCCACAGCGGCAGTCAAACAGCCGGCGATTGCCAACGTAACCCACTCTTACCGCGCCGGTTTGAACGAGCGCTACAGCTTTGAGAACTTTGTAGTTGGTGCCGGTAACGAACTAGCCTACGCTGCCTGCCAAGCCATTGCTGCTAAGCCCGGCACGAAATATAATCCTTTGTTTCTCTACGGCGGTGTCGGCATTGGCAAAACTCACTTAATTCAAGCTGTCGGCAACGCCATTATGGCGGCTAAACCAGGCGCCAAAGTTATTTATGCCACCACCGAGCAGTTTGTTCAGGAATTTGTTGACGCCCTGCGATTTAAAAAGAATACTTCCGACTTTGCCGGTTTTTACCGCGGCGCCGATGTTTTAATTGTCGACGATGTCCAGTTTTTGGCTGGCAAGGAAAAAATTCAGGAGGAATTCTTTCACACCTTCAATGCTCTGTACCAAGCCAACAAACAAATAATTATGAGCGCCGATAAACAGCCCAAAGATATCCCAACTTTAGAGGAACGGTTACGCAGCCGGTTCGCCCAAGGCATGACCATTGATATGCAGCCGCCGGATTTTGAAACCCGCTGCGCGATTTTGCAAAGCAAAGCCGCCAGCCAAGACATCCGGCTCGATCAAGCTGTTACAGAGCTACTAGCCAGTCGAATCCACAGTAACATCCGCGAGTTGGAAGGTGCGCTTAATCAACTGCTGGCCTACTGCGAGATGCACGGCATTGAACCGGATATGCAAGCGGTGGCGGCTATTTTTGAGGGTGCCAAAGACCGGCCAAAACACATTAGCCCGCGCCAGATTATTGAGCGGACGGCTAAACACTTCCATATCTCCATGGAAGATATTTTGGGGCCCAAGCGTGATAGAGACATTGTCGTGCCGCGTCAAATTGCCATGTACATGCTAAGGTGCGAATTGCACTTAAGTTTTCCTAAAATTGCTCATGAGCTTGGCCGCAAAGACCACACTACTGCCATTCATTCAATTGAGAAGATCGAAAAAGAGATTAACTACGACGGGCCGATAAAACAATTTGTCAATGAGATAAAGGAACGGTTGTATGCCTAGTTCTGCTAAACCCTACACCCTAAACCCTAAACCCTATTTTTTTGTGGATAGTTTGGGTAAAGGCTGGTTAAAAACCGGCCGACTTTTCCTCAATATCCACAGTTTGGTTTTTACACTAAGGAATTTTATTCACACTAATAACACAGGTGGTGCCATGTTTCCCACAAAAATTCTTAAACTATCCCAAACTTATCAACAAATCCCTAATCTGTTTTTAAACACTTATACACCGTTTAATAAGTTCACTACTAAAACAACTAACTTAATATAAGGATTTATTATTATTATGAAATTACAAGTTACCCAACCAAACCTAGCTAAAGCCTTAAATACTGTTGCCCGGGTGGCAACTAGCCGGGCAACCTTGCCGATACTATCCAATGTTTTAATTAAAACTAATAAAAACCGTTTGAACCTGTCGGCCACCAATCTAGATATTGCTATTACTCAAACCGTCGGTTCTAAAGTTGATAAAGAGGGTGCTTTAACTGTTCCGGCCCGTTTAATGCAGGATTTTGTTAATAACCTACCCGACGCCGTTTTAAAACTGGAAGTTAAAGACGACAAACTTTACCTTTCAACAAATAAATACCAATCAGTTATTAACGGTGTTGCGGCCGACGACTTTCCGGTTATGCCAGATATTAAAGACGGCGCGGTTTGGAAGGCTAAAACCGGTGACATTAAATCTGGTTTGCAAAAAGTTGTCTTTGCCGCCAGTGCCGATGATTCGCGGCCAGTCCTTACCGGCGTTTTATTCCACGTGGTTGATGGCAAGACTATACTGGCGGCCACCGATAGTTATCGCTTGGCCGAATATAAATACTCAACCGCCAAGACAGATGTAAATTTTTTGCTGCCGCATACTGCTGCAAATGATTTGCTAAGGATTATTGCCGATGAAACGCAGGCCCTGACTATTACTCACGACGATCAACAAGTTTCCTTTGCCACCAGCGACACCAAACTAGTCGCCCGTTTGATTGAAGGCAGTTATCCGGATTATCGAAAATTGATTCCCAAAAAATTTGAAACCGTAGCTAAACTTAAACGGTCTGATTTTATGAACATCGCTAAAGTTTCGGCTTTGTTTGCCCGCGAAAGTGCTGGTTCAATTACCATTTCTACCGCGGCTGATAAGGTCAGCATTAATGCGATTGCCAGCCAAGTTGGCGAGAACACTGCCGCGGCCGATGCTTTAGTTAAAGGTGGCGGCGAAGTAACTTTAAACTCACGCTATTTAATCGAGGCCTTAAACGTTTTTGACGGAGAAACAGTAGAATTTTGCTTTAATGGCAAACTTGAACCATGCATTTTACGTAGCGTCGACGACCCAACCTACCTACACCTAATCATGCCCCTCCGGTCTTAGACCGCAGCAAATAGTAACTAGCAATTAGAAACTAGTATACTTGGCCCATGACAGGTAAGATCCAAAACTTCACGCAACTTGATGCATGGAGGCAAAGCCACGAGCTTGTTCTCGAGGTATTTCGACATTGCAAGAAAATGCCACAGTACGATTCTTTGAAACAGCAAATGGAGCGGTCCGCGTTATCGATTACATCGAATATTGCTGAAGGGTTTGGCAGACAATCATTTCAAGACAAAAAACACTTTTATATTATAGCGAGAGGTTCAGGGTACGAGTTATTAAATCAGCTTATCGTCGCCAAAGACACAGGTCGGTTGGGTGAGGAAGAATTCGATAAGTTGACACAATTTTCGCTTGACTCCACTCGCCTTATACACGGTCTGATTCGCTCATTAGTAAAAAATGATAATACTAATTCCTAATTCCTGTTTCCTAATTACTTTATGATTAACTCTATTAGGTTGCAAAATTTTCGGTCATATACCGATGACAGTTTCGAGTTCGAAGCTGGCGTCAACATAATTGTCGGTCCCAACGCTAGCGGAAAAACTAATTTATTGCAGGCCGTAGCCGTTATATTAAACGGAAATTCGTTTAAGCCACGCGACAATGAGCTGGTGCGGTTTGGGAAAAATTGGTCGAGGTTAGACTGTGTAGCCGATGGCCAACAACGGATTTTAAAAATAAGCAATGAGGATGATCGTCTCCAGAAGATTTACGAAATAAACAATCAGCTTATCCGACGTTTAACTTTGGATAAAACCCTGCCGGTCGTTCTATTTGAGCCTAACCATTTACAGCTGATGATCCGCGGTCCGGAGCAACGCCGCGATTACTTTGATGATTTGCTGGAACGTACCCTGCCCGGCTTTAAAACTACGGCTGCCAAATACCGCCGGGCTGTGGCGCAACGCAACGCCCTGCTTAAGCGCGGGCCGGCCAAAGCCCAACAACAATTATTCGTTTGGAATATCAGATTAAGTGAGTTGGGGGCAGAAATTGTCCAGGCTCGCTACGCTCTTTTGGAAACGTTTAATAAAAAAATTAGCCGAGTTTACAGTCAAATTGCCGGTAAGAGGACGAGCATTAAGCTTGATTACGTAACGCCACTGCGAATTGACAATTATTCCTCTAGCTTGTTATCGCATCTGGAAAAAAACACCAATCGTGATTTTAATCTAGGTTTCACCAGCTACGGCCCGCATCGTGAGGATATTGGTATAACCATTAACAAAAAACCAGCCGCCACTCACGCTTCACGCGGCGAAATGCGCTCGATTGTACTGGCTTTAAAAATCGCCGAACTGGATTTGCTGGAATCAGCCCGTGACACCAAGCCCCTGCTTTTACTTGACGACGTTTTTTCCGAACTGGACGGTGCCCGCCGCCGGCACTTGGTTGAACATCTCAAAAACCATCAAACTTTAATCACCACCACCGACGCCGACTCCGTCATCGCCCACTTCGACTCCCACCACCTAATTTCCCTACAGAAATAAACTACTCGGACGTATTAATAATCGTATATTTCTTCCGGTCGATGCCGAGCCTATTAATCTCATCGTTTATTTTTTGATTAACCCTTAGCTTAGTCGTCGGATCATAGGTATAGCCGCCAGTCGCTGTATCATAAACCAAACCACCGAGCTCTGGGGTTAAATAGATGAAACCCTTGTAAGCTGAAACTGCAGCTAGTTCATTTAATTTGGCAAGCTTAATGATTTTCTTGTCAATATCATCAGTCGCAGGTTCATTGTTAATAAGTAGCACCCTTTTTCGGCCAGTAGTATCAGCTACACATAGGACGTAATTCTCCAAATCCTGTTTGCTAAGGCCGCAATATTTATAGTCACCAAAGCTATAATCAACCAGACCGCTCAATGAAACGGGATCAATTCGCAGAATGTCTTTGCTGCGGACCAATAACATTGTGTTGTTTTGGAGTTCAAGCCGCTGGACATCTGTGACTGAATATAATATTTTTCCCAGTCGGTCACCGAGTTCGTAGATCTCAAAGCTGCGATCACTCAATAAACATAACCGATTGCTAGCGCATATGAATAATTCGAGAACCAGTTTTTTGTCCAGATTAGTAGTTCGACTACTCTTACCGTCGCTAAACAGTAAGGTGTTTTTTATATCACGGCTGTTAATCTCACCTTCGCTATCTTGATTGGAGAGATTGGAAAGGAATAGCCAGATATAATCGCCGCCGGTACCAAATGACAAGGGTAAATAACCACTGACATCAACTGGCTTTTGTAGGTTAATCTGCTGGGGCTCGGCATCAAATGAACTGAAATAGTCGATGAAATTGGCATCCAGGTTGTAAATTATGAAGCCTGTTTTGTAGACCGCTAGCGCATAAGGGTCCAAGGCTGTTAGTTGATCTAGGTGACGACTTTTTATCGTCTTTAAATTAGAATCCAACAAATAAAGACCTCGACCGCCGGAACCCTCAACGTCAATAAAATGAATCATGGCCACATTGCCAAAGCTGGTTTTAATTAAACCCTCAACTAAACCGTCAATATTTGGCAAGGCTAATTTAGCGAGTAGTGTCGGTGCACTTTCATTAGCGGCTGTATGAACATTAATTGCGCCAAACGGTGTAGTGGCGGCGCAATCATATGAATAAAGTAAATTATCAAAGAACATGCATTCTGACGGATTATCACCTATAAAAACTCTGTTCCTTTCTGGCGTTAGCTTGGCCTCAATTCTGGTTTTCTTGAGGAAGCCGCCAGTTTCCGCTACTGAAAAGTAACCGCTGCTACCTTGAGTAACCTTTACCTCATATTTACCCTTTGAAACATATTTTTTTATTGTTTTATTTTTACTTTGGCTTTCGTTGGGTTTGCCGCTTGGCTGCCTAGTCAGGCTGTAACTTAGTTCACTATCATTAGCATTGGACACAACAATTTCTAAAGTACCGTGAGTATACAGCCACTGGAAAGTAGCCAATAATATTACTAACAAGACACCGACGATCAAGGCTTTTTTTAGTCTTATTCCCATGCTAGCTCCTTACCGCTTGCATGACTGCGTTAAAGTATTCATCATCCACATCCGTTTTAAATTCAGCACCAGGGCAGGAATTGTAGTCTTTGTGAGGATGTATGCCGATGACATCCCCGCAAGTTGTTTGACCTTCCAGAGGGATATTATATTTGGCTACTAAATATTTAACAGTTGCAACAACGGCTGCGAACTTTTGCGGATATTTTGTAATTCCATCCCTGTTAAAGTCGGCTGGCCCACCCTCAATCTCAATACCGATTGTAGTGTTATTACCACCGGTAGCATGCGATGTATAGTCAAGCAGATCATTAGTCATCTGGTAAACTTTGCCGTCAGCTGTAATGCCGATCTGTACAGACAAGCCCCGGCTCTTTAAGGTGCCTACTAAATTACTTATACCTTGTCCGCCAGAACTACCTCCCCACCAGTGTAAGGTGATGCCTTTGGGCGTGATTTTATCACCTGATGTTGTGAGAGGCGGCGACAACTTTATCATAGTAGAGTCAGTACATAAGCTGTCCCCAGAGTCGGTGGAACCAGAGCCATATTTGGTTAAAGCGCTCTTGGCGAATTTTACCCGTTCGTCCAGTGCTTTGACGCCGGCACCCTCAATCTTATCCTCAAAATACTTAACCGCTTCTACCACATCAGTAAGAGTTTTGTAATATGCTAAATCGAACTCTTTGGTGACCACTGGATTGTTACCCATATGCTCCCAAACCAGCTCAAGTTGGGTGGATAATTCGTAAATCGGTGTAGTAATTCCGGCTTTTTCCGCAAGTCCGATAATTTTTGAACCGGGGGTCCATTGAATAATGCCCCAGCCTTGAGTTTTTTCGGTAAGGCCAGAAGGATCTTTTGTCCGGCCGGCCGGTTGCTGAATGTTCTCCGGGTCGCCGCCCGATTCACGCATAATGTTGCCGAAAGCTCCGGCCGCTTGCTCTCGGGACAATCCTTTACTGATGAAAAAATTAAAGATTTTTTCGGCGTTTTCACTACCAATCAGGTTGATATCACCAACACAGTCGGACGTTGAAGGACTCGCGTCGAAATAGTAAATCCCTGAATCGAATATATTTTTCTGTTCTTGGGATAAGGCCTGTACGTGGCCAGCGATTGTTAAAGTAATAAAGCCGGCCAACAAACTAATGTGAAGTAATTTTTTCATCAGTATCCCACATGTATATGATTCATATGCCCGCCAACATAACAGCCGGTGTAACCTAGGTTCTTCCCATATTTTTCACAGTAAAACAGGCCTGTAACTTTGCCGTCATTCATTGACAGCGCATCAAGTTCAGCCGAATAACTACCTGCACCCTGATTGAGGGCTTGGTCTGGCGCTAACGCTGTACCAGCTAGACTATTGAGTAATTTCATAACTGCCAGAGTTTCTTGGTAGGCTGATGATGAATTAACAGGTTTGCCGTTTATACTCGAGATATCAACCGCAAAGCCAACGTTATGCCTGGATTTATCGGCGTTTGATTCATGGTCACTGCAAAGGGCATAAGTACCAATTGAATAACCGCTCTTAATTAAGGCCAGCATTAGTTGCAGGACTTTGACATCAATTGCTGTTGCCCGACAGTAACCAATACCAGCTAAGCTCTTGCCGGCTGCAGTGTACTCTAGGTCGGTGCAATCACCTTCATTTTCACAAGAGTATTTATCGTCCTTATAGGACAGAATTTGTTTGGCCAGTTCCTGGGCGCTGCCGGTTGGTATGGGTCCAATCGTTGTTGAGCCGCCGTTTTTAAAGTAGGCTTTTAGCTCGGCAATCACACTCAAAGTGGTCGGCACATCTTTAGCTACATGAGCGGCCGAGCCATAACCCTGGCACCAGTCGGTTTTCAACGCGGCCCGGGCCTGTTCAGTTAGACACGGCGCAATTTTGGGGTAGGAAAAAACAAAACCGGTAGCCGGGTCGCGCATCAAAAGCGAATGTTTCAACCGGCCGGTGGCGTTGGCGGCTTGGTTATATTCATTGGAACCTTGGTGATAACCGGCGTCAATAGCTACCCGGCCCATAATTTCTTGGTGACTTTGGCCGGGGTGGAGTTCTAAGGCTTTGTCAGCCACTGCTTTTTCGTCATTCTCGGCCGGCCTAACAGCAGCGATACCGGCCTGCCAGTTGGAGATACCATCACAATCATCCAAAAAAGCCTTGTATTCATTACCGGTTGGAGAACAGTTGTTATAACCAATTGGATTCTCGCTATAACCTTCTTTTGGCAAATCTAGCACGCTTTCCTTAAGACTCCACCAGGTAACTCTGGCCGCCATTTCGGCTTTGGCATCAGCATTGCCCGGCAGATTCGGCATGACGTTTTGAGCAATCCATTGAATCCAGCGTTGTGGATTAGGAGCAAGCTGTTGACCGCCAAGACTATCGATAGTTGTAGTTGCAGAACTGGTTGTTGTGGAAGGGTTCACTAATTCGTTGAAGCCGACGTTTTGGCAGGCCGTTGCATCATTGAGTTCATAACAGGCTTGGGCATCCATGATTCGAGAATCGGCTATGAACAAACGTATGCGATTCCACTCATCACTGCCGTCGTCACAGGTAGAGTGGGTGTATGATGAATCACCAGGATTGACGTCGTCTTTGGCAACCACGCTCCAATCACTCGTAGAGATCTCGACGCCAAAACAATTCTTAGCTCTGTCAATGTAACTATCATTATTTTTAAGTAATTGGGCCACTTGCTCCGCGTTATCGTAAGGATCCTGGTATCTCGGATCTTCAGCCAGACTTTGAGGTATGCCATAGCGAGGAAAACCCCAATTGTAAGGTTCTGTTTCAGCCTGGGCCGGGGGACTGAATATTTTAGTGAGCGAAGAGAAAGCGAGCCCGAAATTCAAAACCGAAGAGCGGATAGTCGCCATATTTAGATTTGTATTATCAATTAGCTTGCCTGCGGCTGAACGTCTGTCGTAAACGTCAAACACTTTGCTTAAAGGACTCTTCGAATCAAATTCCTGCTGCTCGGCAATTTTTAGCTGGCTGTCAAGCATGGCAGATTCTGTTTCGCTCAAAGGCGTGCCACCCGAGGCTCGGCTTGCTATATTAGCAGCTTCGCGGGCACTATAGGCCATTATGTTACCGCCTAGGGGTCCGCTCAAAACCTCTGGTATCACAGCCTTCTCTTCCAGCAATGGTGTTGCGACTTCGTGCAGAATAACGAATGCCGTGGCAGTGGCTGCTATAACAGCAGTCTGTTGCGCCGCAAATAGGCCCCAGCTACCGCCAAAGCTAATAGCTCCGAGTGCGAGCAGACCTAATCCGGTCGTGACTTGTAAAATCTGCCCCGTTTTACTGCATATGTTAACGCCTAGAATAGATATGTTAGTCTCATCTAGGATTTTATCGGCCGTCGTATTGCCGGAAAAAGCCGCGCCAATGCCTTTTGGTAAATCAGGCCCGGTTGGATTTGGTTCTCCCGCAGTAACCTGGAGAGCTTTAGCCTGCCAAATCGATTGACCGTTTTCATCAATCAGACTGTCAGCGACAGCGCCGGCTTCAGCAGAGGTAAACCCGCCTTGTCCCGACTGGATTTGTCCGCCTACCGCCATTTTGTCCACAATATTTACAACACCGGGCAGGACGAGCGCGCCGCGGTTGGCGGTTACTACATCATCAGCAATCGACCTGAACTCGCATATTAAAGATGATGCAAGCAATCCTGAACCAAGGACTGTGGTCGTAAACTTGCCTTTATTAGACTGAAGAAAGTTTTTTACTTTTGCCCGAGCTACGCCAGTTTTTTCGGCGATTGGTTTTTGTAGCTCTGCCTGACGTTGCTTTTCAAGATTTTTTCTTTCGATGGCCGAAATTCTTTTGCTGGCCTGCGCTTTCAAACGATTAGTCAACGGCGAGAATAATTTAGGTAAAGCAAAGGCATCTCTGGTAAATCTAATGTTCATATAGGTAGCTATCTTACCGTCGCCAAGCTTTGCAATTGAAGTTTTAAGTAACATATTCGAAAACTTCATGCCTTTTAAGCTGGCATCGTCAAGTTTTACTAGCAACCTTCCATCCGGGCCATCTCTGATGGCTGCCACGAAACTCCGATCACTGTTAATGGAGAAATCCCTGATAAAGGCGGCTTTTTGCTGGGCCCTTGTAAGACCTTTATAGTCCGGGTATTTAGCCGGATCAATAGTCATAGATTTTGGCACACCATAGGAATTTCTTTCAAAGGTGATACCAATCTCCCCAAGCTTTGAAATCGTCTTACGGTAAAAGATACTGCCAGTTTTGGTCAGACGGGTCTCGCCAATATCACCTGTTCGAGCAAAACGGAATAAACCTTTAGATCTGGTTACAGTTGTCTGTTCGTTGCCAAAGAAGTTTCTGCCCAAAATCTGTGAAAGATGAACTAGTTGTAAGGGGCCCTGAATTATTGAAAAGCCGAAAAATAATGCAATGATTGTTCCAACAATTCCGCCGCCGCCTAATAGCTTTTTCCGTCGAGTATTGAATAAGTTGCGCAGTTTAAATTTCCCGGAGTCAGCAGATTCCGCCGTGGGTTTATAGAAGCTGCGCTCGGCGGGCGGTATGGCCGATGAGTCCTTAGCTGCTTGGCTGCCAGCTAATTCCCTGCCTTTTAAGCCGCCGCGGTCGAGGGGTTCTTTATCGCGCCGCCGGCCCATCCCGAGCCGGTCGCGCCAGCTTTTGTCGCCGCCGGTTGGCGTGGTTTGAGCTTCTTCCTCTGGCTGATAAACACCTGGCTCATCGTAGATTGGCTCGGTCGGTTGAGTTTTATAGCTATTGTCCGGCTCCGGCTGGTTGTCTTCACCGTGCTCGTCAGACCCGTAATGCCCCGGGGTGTCTGAACCGTACTGGCCTCCCCAGTCTGTTTTATAGGGATCGCTACCAGCTGGTCGTTCGCGATTTTGGCGTAACCTCTCAACATCGTCTTGAATTGGCCGTTGTGGTGTGGCAGGCCGCCGTTTTGGTATAGGTAAATCCGAGTCGGAATTTTGATCCGGTCCAGCACTTGGCAGTCTTGGAGTAACAGCCATGGCCTAGCCTGCTAAGCTCCTGGAGCTGGCTGGGTTGGTGGCGATGGATTTAGATTGGCTGGATTAGTAACTGGCACGGCTGGTTGGGGCAGATTTTGGGTCGGCGGAGTAGCTGGGGCCACATCCTCCGGCACTTCGGCCTCTTCGCCAATGTCTTCGATGTCCTCATCGCCGTACTCGTCTTCGCCGCCCTCCTCGAGACCTAATTCGCCTTCGGCCGTTTCTTGGCCGCCAATGGTTGTAATCAACTGGGTTTCGGTGGGACTGGCGATGACTTGAATGTGGACGTGGTTTTGGCCGGCAAAGAACAGGCCTTGGCCAATTGGAAACTGGCTTAAGCGTTTGCGTTCCTCTTCAGTTAATTTGAACACATCCGCCAAAACGTCTACCGCACTGGGACTTTGCTTAAGCAAAAATTGCAGGCTGGCGTTGGCGACAATCGCCCGGCCCATGCGCGAGGCCATAAAGTCTTCCACGTCTTGAGTAATGGTGGTTAGCCCAAGATTATATTTGCGCGCCCGTTTAGCCAAACTGAACATAAAATTGGCGCTGTCATCAAAGCGCATTAACTGCCAGGCCTCATCAACAATCAGCAAACGCTTTTTCCTGTCAACTTTGGTACGGTTCCAGATGAAGTTAAGCACAATGTACATGGCGACTGGCCGTAGTTCGTCTTCCAGATCGCGGATATTAAAGACCACCATTGGGTTATTAATATTGACGTTGCTCTGTTGGCTAAAAATGCCGGCAAAAGTGCCGGAGGTGTATTTGCGCAGCCGTTGGGCCAGCTGCGGGCCGCTGCCGCCCATGTGCAGCAGGGTGTCATAAAGGTCATTGATAGTTGGCGGTGGCGAGCCGTGGGTTAATGGATCGTTAGTGATGCCCGCCTTGGCATAAGTTTCGATTAGAGCAGCATCCAAATCGGCTTCTTCAGTCGGACTCATAGCCGGCGCCATGGCTAAACCACCTCCGCTAGCAGCGGATTGCATTTGGGCTTGGGCCCCGCCCATCATCAACCGCAGCAGTCCATGTAAAGTTATTAAATTGGAGCGTAAAGCATTGTCGCCTTCGTCTTTATCAATCACTTGCGGTAAATCAAACGGATTGACGCGGCTATCGCTGGCTAAGCTTAAGCGAATGTAAGTGCCGCCGACCGCTTCGCACATTCGCTGGTACTCGTTCTCCGGATCAATCACAAAAATTTCGGTGCCAAACATCAATGAGCGTAAAGCCTCCAACTTGACCATAAAGCTTTTGCCGGCGCCGGATTTGGCAAAAATCACGCTGTTGCTGTTCTCGAGGCTGAATCGGTCAAAAATAACCAAACCGGAATTATGCATGTTGATGCCATACAAAATGCCATTGTCTTGGGTCAAATCGGCCGAAGTAAATGGGAAGCTGGTTGATAGAGCCGCGGTGTCCAGATTCCGATATATTTGTAGCTGGTCAATATACTGCGGAACGGTGCTATTTAAACCCTGCTCCTGCTGGGCAGTAGCCGGTTTGGAGTAAACCAACTGCTGGCCGAGCATTGATTCAACTTTGTGGCTGACAAATTCCAGCTCTTCCATCGAACTGGCGTAAATAGTAAAGTAAAAACCAAAGCGGAAGAAACGCTCCTCGCCAACCTGCAGTTTGTCGCGCATTTCTTCGGCGTCTTGAATGGTGGCCTCTTTGCCCGGGTCGCGGACCCGGCCCTTTTCTTGGTCAATTTGAATGCCGGCTTGCAGCTGGCTGACTTTTTTGCGCAAGTTGTTGAGCACGATTTGGCTATCCACCGGTTGAATAACCATAGATAGGTCAATCACCTCATCAAGGTTTATCATGCCCGACAGCCATCCGGTATAAACCTGGCGAGGATAACCATAAACGTAATAGGTACGGGCAAAGCGGGTGCCGATTCGAAAGTGGGTGCTATTGAATTCCAGCGAACTCGGCGCAATAAAGTCGCGCAGAGCGGTGATGCCTTTTTGGAAGGCGGTTGAGACCTCTTGAGCCTCCATTACTTGGGCCTGGACCGCCGGATCAACCTTGGGCTTTTTGCCAAAACCAAGCATCAGATTTTTCCTCCGGAAAAATCAGCAAATAGCAAATAGCAAATAGCAAATAGCCTAATTCCTAATTCCTGATTGCTAATTTCTGGTCGGCTCATGCAGTGCCTCCGGCTTGCGGCTGAGCCGCTTGGCCTTGGCCTTTTCTTATCATCGGCACGTTTAAGTCCTTGCTGTCACCAAGCCTTTGGTTAACAGCGGTGTCCGGGTTATAGGCTTCGTAAAAAAGCTCAATCAGCTCTTGAGTATCCAGTGGCACGCTTTGAACGCCGCACTGATTTAAGCCCTGCATGACGGCATTAACCCGGTTGCGTAGCTCGGTCCTGGCTTTTTCCAATGCGTTTTCATCAATCACCACGTGCGGCACGGTTTTGGCCGGCCTGAACAGCCCCATTAGGCCAGTAAAGAAGCCGGCACTGGTTTTTAGCGCCCGCCGGATGTCGGCGTTGGCGTCAGGATAACCAATCACAACGTAGAATTTTTTATCCATGATGTTGGTTTGGGCAGAAATCTCATCCAAAAAACCAATATAGTCATCCATCAGTACGCCAAGCAGCATGGACTCCTGCTGGGCTCGCAGTTTTTGCAATTTATCAAGGTATGGCGCGAGGTCTATTTTCTGGCTGCGTATAAAAATTTGAATCGGAAAATAAAGCGAATTTAAGAATCCTTGATAACTATACTCAACGGCCTCCTTCTCGGACGGACTCATTAAATCAAAGTTAATTGATTGACACATCACCACGGCGCGGAAGGTGCCGTCATTCATAATGACTAGACCGTCGCGGATCTCGCTGATGTGCAGGCTGTTTTGAGTACTGTTGGGATTAATCGGTTCAGTCGGCGGCGGTGTGGTTGGCGGCGGTAGGACTGTCGCGGCACTGCCAGCCGGCGGTTCGACTGGCGGGGCTGCGGCTACTGCTTCTGGCGAAGGTGCCGCTATGGACGTTTGACTGGGTCCGGCCGGCCCCGGCGAGACAATATTCGGCTGGTTTGGATTCACAGGCGACCTCCGGTCCAACTAGGAACTAGGACATTTGCTAATTCCTGTTTTCTAATTTCTATTTGCTTAGATTTCATTTTTTCCCTTGTCCGCAAAAATTTCTTTGAAATTTCGGCAGGCCAGTAGCTCTAAGCGTGGAGCGAGATCAGCACCTCGTTCGGACCAAGTTGCTGAATACTCGTTCGGTTAGCTAATTTAGCAACCGTCGCCACGCTAAAAGCACTACCGCTTTGGGCTAGCTCCAGTTTATCAGCTCTGTTTTTATCTGTCATCTGGGATTGGCCTACCTGCCCCGTTGCAAAACTTGGGCGAAGCAGTCGGTAATCGGATTGCGGAGCCCCAAGTTTTTGCTGCGGGGTCACCTCTTGTGCCGGAGGCCTCGCGCCCCGCTCTTTTTGAGAAGGGGCGGGGTTGGCAACTATCTGTTTAGCTTGAGTTAGTTCATTGGCAACGCTCAACTTTCGAGCGGCGTCGGCTTCCTCCATCAGAGCTACAAAGTTCTGGGCGGTCGGATTGTTTTTTTCATCCAAGATGTCATCGGCCGGATCAATATCTACCGTTTCGGCAACTGATGAAGTGGTGGTCGGAGCAATTAACCTGTCCGTATCCTCCCGAACTAGCGGTAACGACAGGTTTTTGATGGCCCAGCCGCGGCTGTCCAAAGTAATGGCCAAAGTTTGCAAACGGCTTTTTACCTCGGTTTCGCTTAGGCCTTTAGTGTGTGGTTGCTCTATTTTGGGCGGGGCGGTAATGGTTACCAATTTACTGATGCCGGTTTGATCCCATAAGCGTCGGCGCGGTTTAAACATAAACTTAATTCGGGCCAGCAGCCAGACTTCGGTTGGCTGCTGCCGGCCGAGTGGCGAAGCCAACACGCCAAACAAGACCATCAGCGGCAAAAACAGCAGAATAAACAGCCATTTAATCGTCCCACCAGTTATTAGTAACTTAAAATTAATAAAGGCCAACAGCCCAGCCGCCACCGCATAAATAAAGCCTTTGAGCGTCAGCGGCCCGACTAGCTTGTCCTCGGCCTCCACATCCTGCAAAACTTTATATACTGCCATCTGCTTTAAAGTATCTGGTAATTAAGTTTTGATTGCAATCTAGTCATTAGCGTCTTGGATTATTACCTTGATTTCTGACAATCCGGCGGGCAATTTCCCCTGTATCCACTTTTTTACCTTGGGCTTCTGAGGCTTGGGCAAAAGGCTCCAGAGCTTTTTTAATGCCATAGATCAAATTGGCATCGGCTTGATCTTGCCACAATTTTCTAGTTGCTTCCGACCCCGGCCGGTCACTGGATTGTCCTTGGTCGTGTGGTATTTTCATCTCATTCTGCGGGGTGGCTTTGACAGGCGCCGCCCGTGGTGTAATTACGCCGGGCTCCTTGATAACTTGGATGACTTTAGTGAAATTCTGCGGCGGTAGTATAGGAGCGGGAGCTATGTTGACGGGTGCCGCTGCTGGCATCGGCAGCGGCATTGGCGCCGGGGCCGGTGCTGTCGCTCTGACAGCAGCTAAGGCGGCGGATGCAGCTGAATGGTCTATCCTAATTTCGGTCGGCTCAGCTGGTGCCGGGGCCGGCTCTGCTGGGGCCGCCGCTTCGCCAACAATGCCTTCTTCCATCAGAAGTCTCCGCTCCGCCGGAATAAACCCAGCATTGGAAAGAGTTTCAGCCTTTCGTCGCAATTGTTCTCGAGTATAGTTGCCGACCCTCGCGGCAGTACCGTCACGGCCAACTTCACCGCTACCAATCTCGTGAGCTCGCTGTACCGCAGTTTGCTGGACTCGATTTAGAAGCGGGCGGCCTGGTGTCATAGAGTTCAGAACTTGTTGCGCCATTTGCCACCGTGGTGTTTCTCGAGTTGGCGTAGGAGCTGGAGGCGCTATCGGGGCGGTCGGTATCTCGGCGAGGGCCCTCGCCTTTAATTCCTCATTCCTTACCGTGATTTCTGATAACGGAATGTTTCCTGTCTGTATTCTCCGAATCATTGATTGAGCTTCATTGCTTATCGCTTCTTGTTGGGGTGTGGCGTACACATATCTTTGTAGATCAGGATGTTCGGCTATCAAGTCCGGTGGTAAATCCGGAACTTGCCATTCAGGGTGTGCGGCCAGGTCCTGCTGTTCCCTTAGCGCGCCATCACGATCAATCGCTTGATCGTAAACAAAGCGGGCACCCTCAGCCGTCATCTGCGGATAATAGTGCCGGAATGTCGGTAAGAGTTCCAGAATTTTAATGTCCCTATCGTAGTTAGGCCGCCCGTTGCTGGTCGGTATGCCCAGATCATAACCCTTTTTTAAAATCTTACGAATATTGTTAACAGCCTGGCCCTTGAATTGCTCGTGGCCGGGTTTTTTTATGTCTTCCCACATTGCGGCGATATGCCTGGTCGTAGGAACAGCCTGCCCTAGCCATTTCTGGAAATTATCTCTGGTGCTTGGTGTCTGGGAAAGATTCGTCATTATCTGTGTAAGTGTGGGATCTTGACGTTCAATGATACCCTCGGTCATTGTCGTAAAGTCGGACAAACCAGGTAGTAATGTATCTCCGCCGAGATTGTCTTTTTCCTGGTAACCCCATTGCAATTTGTCGAGAGCCCTCCCATCATCAGCGGCTTTCTGATCCAAAGTTGATTCATTTTGGTTGGCCCAGCGGCCGTAACTACTGTGGTCGGTGCCAGCGTAGCGGTGCATATCAGTGGCGTTATAGAAGAGGCCGGTGCTTACCATTTTATCGATATCGCCGGGATCGATGCCTTTCTGCTTAAAGTACGCGGCTTCCTTGGATCTAGGATTTGCCACAGCCACCCGAGCCTTGGCTACTACTTCATCAAAGTCATTTTCCATAAGCTGCCAGCCTTCATTTTCCTGCAGTCTGGCCATGACGTTCGGCATATTCTCGTAATACATATTGGCCATGGCTTGCTGAACCTCAGGCAAAGAAGTCGCCTTTAATTGCGTCGGTAATAGCTGGGCCATGCGGACGTAAGCCAGCCCGCCTTCATCTTTACCGCCAGTAACATCGTCATTGTAATAAGCGCCGTTCGGGTCAGTATCCTGAATGAATTTAAGGTCTTCTTTCATGCGTTTTATCTCAGCTTTATCGAATGGCTTATGTTCGCCCGCCCTTAAGTTCATAAGGTAATTAAGCTGTTTAAACCTAGACACCTCCGCCGGGTCAGTTAGTTGGCCGTTTCGGTGCTTATTGGCAAGACCTGCCAGTTCAGTGTGCAGATCCCCATCTTTCTTAGAAAGATCATTGGCATTGTAGGGGGTGCCGCTAAGGCCCTCGGCTCTTTCGAAGGCTTTCAGATCCTTCCACATCTTGTTGTTAACATCAAGCGGGATCAAATTGTTCGAATGAATACCAAATTCAGGATGGGTTTGAAACCATTGGGCGGCTCTATCAGCCCGGCGCGTGTCACCACTAAATAAATCCCGTCTTGCCGCGGCAAAAGCGGCCGACCAGCCGGGTCTCTTTGTTTTGTCTCTCGAGAAAGCCTTGAATAGCATCTCGCCGTTGGCACCACGCTGAACTGTCCATCCCGCCATTTGACCTGGTTTGCGGGCTGTTTCAGCCTTCCGCTTAGCCAGCTCTTCGTTAGCGGCATCGACAGAGTCCTTATATTCTTTACCAAGCCGGGCGGCTTTCCGCCGGTTGATCTGGCTCTGAAAAAGCATGCCCGAGCCCAGCATGTTTCGTTGAGTCTCATTGAAAGGCAGGCGTCTACCCAAGCCGTTTTTATCCATGAAGGCTCTGCGAACGCCAGGAACTTTACTAATCCCCCTGCCAAATAGGCTGTATGTATTGAAACGAGCGCCCTTTTGCTCAGAATCGGTATATTTACGGGCACGGTTGCCACGCGCATCAGCCAAGTGATCTTTAGCAAGGCCAAAGCCCCACTGTTTGCCCATATTGACTAATTTGTTTTGGTTTATGCCCTGATTAATGGCACCAAGTAGTTGGCCACCCCATTTGAAGGTTTTTGGTAAAAAGAAGTATGGTCCAAAGAAAGCCACTAAGACGATGAGGTATTCAATTAGGCTGGGAGCGCCAAAACCGCCGGCCAGCCAAGCGGCAATCCGACCCGTATAAATTAAGGCAATTACCAATGGGAAAAACAGCAGCAGCTTGGCGAAATTATCGGCGTATTTTTTCCAATAACCCTGCATGGTTTGACCAGGCGTCGCCCAGAGTAGTAATGCCAAAGGTGCAAAAATAACCGCCATAACAATCAGAATGTTTCTAAAAACCAAAGTGGCTAAGGCAATAAGTAGAGCGCTACCGACAGCCACTGCAATGAAAATAAGAGCTGGCAGAATAAAATCTTTAAATGCAATTATCAGAAGTAAAAATACACCGAACACGGCAGCGCCACCGGTTATCGCTGGGTAAGCGCCATTCAGGTGATGCATGATGCTTGGCAGATCCATATTACCTCCGCCGCCAAACGGCGCCAGCATTATCTGCTTCAGTCCCTCACCCAAATCATTAGCAATTCCAATCATCCATTTCCCAATCACCCAAGAGAATTGCATAGCAATCACCGCAATCACCAGTCGCGGCAGCATTTTCTTAACGGTGTAAGCGTCAAAGAATTGCCCACCCACGGCTTGGGATATGACCATTACTAACATTAGGATTACGACAAGTCCGGCAACGATGTTTTTGATAATTGTCCAAGCTTTATTGACTTGGCCGTCGTTAGGCAGAAGTTGTCCGACTCTAAAATGTAATTGACCTTCAACAAAATTATTCATCTGGTCGGTGAATTTACTAATAGCGTTAATTATCGGACACAAAATCCACTCCAGAGTTGTATTGCTATTGGCCGCACAGGCCGAAGGATCCCCACTGCCGCCCTCGGCCAGCAACTGGGCCAATGTTTTGTCGTCCGCACCTGCCAACTGCCCCTGGTCTGTACTACCAACATTAGTTTCAGGACTATTACTATAAAAAGTTATATTAGTTTCTGGAAGAAATTTCTGTGCGGCTCCTTCACTGCAGTCTTTATCTGTGTCACCGCTATAGCTAAGCGTTATAGTTGCCGGCCAACCTGTGGAGGTGCCATTGGCTAATGACTGAGAATTGCCAGTATGGTTGATACCCTCTTTCGAATTCTTAACCCCCGATATTTTTGGGTCCATGTTGCAAATAAGACCATCGCCGTAGTACTTTAGATTATGAGTATCGTCGGTGGGGTCTCTATCGACAAAAAGATAAGTTTCGCCACCAATTACAGCCGAAACCGTTTCGGGCTCGCCGTCAACCACTGACTCGACCGTATATGTGGCTGCAGGTTCCAGAAAACCATCATTGTCAACAGAGACAGCCAAAGATTTTTGCGGGAAGATCAGCCAGAATAAAGCTGCAAACAGGAGTACAAATAGTCCGGCAGCTATTTTTTTAAGGTTTTTCATTTTAGTGAATTTTCGTTTATGACTATATCATATTTACAAGGTAATCAACAGATAAAAGCAATAATTAGCAGATAGCAATTAGCAGATAGCACAATAAACATAAGAAATTAACATCTTTCTTTAACCAGCGTAGACTGCCACTATGGCTGTTCAGTCGTTTAAAGAACTGCTAATTTGGCAAAAAGCCCGAGAGCTAAATCTTGATATCTATGATTCGTTTTCTGCCTGCGCTGATTATGCCTTTAAGGATCAAATTCAGCGGGCAAGTCTTTCTATAATGAATAATATTGCAGAAGGTTACGGCCGACGGAGCGATAAAGCATTTTTACATTTCCTTATAATTGCCCGCGGCTCTACGGCGGAAGTTGAGTCGATGTTAATGACGGCGGTAGACCTCAAATATATTAGCTTGAGTACTCATGATAGGTTGATCGGCAAGTTAGAAGAGATAGCAAAGATGCTCAGTGGCTTCATCAAGCGAGTCCGAATTAATAGCCGAAAAATAAACTCCTTAAACTAGTTGCTGTTTGCTACTAGCTTGCTAAAGCGCTATTTTCTGGTTAAGCTGTTATCAGGTTCAAAAATGTCTCAAAAAATAAAAACACTCCTGTTGCTGCCGTTTTTAATTCTCAGCCTAAACGCCGTTCTGGCGCCGGAGCCTGTTTCGGCGGTCTCTCCAGCTTGTCAGATATTTGTTAATGATAAGTCCCCAAAGGAATCACAACGGAAAATAGATCAATGCGAGGCAGAAACACCCAAGGAATGCTTGGGTATAGACCGCTCTTCAAAACCTGGCCAAGAAAATTTCAAAAAATGCCTAATTAACGCCAAAGTCGATCTCAATGATAACCCAATCGTCAAAGACATAGACACCATAGTTAAATTCTTGAGCGGGCTGGTGGCCGTGGTTATCACTGGTGTGCTGATTCTCGGCGGCATTCAATATTCCATGGCTGGTGATAAAGCCGAGGCCGTTGCCGCCGCCAAAAAGCGCATCGTCAACGCCCTGATTGCCTTAATTGTTTTTCTTTTGATTTTCTCATTCCTGCAATGGATAATTCCCGGCGGTATATTTAGTAGTGCAAAGACAACACCATGATGTATAGCGCGCTTTATTTATATATTGATAAGATTTTGTTCTTCGCCGCTACTATACCTGCTGGCAAACCCGGCGGAGCTTGTACGGCAGACCAACTTACCAAGCTTAATGAGAACACCTTCATCTTCCTACCGCATTGGTGGCAGTATATGAACACTTTCAAAGTTGACGCCCTTAATCAATGCGTGCCATATGTGACATTTCCTACCAGCATTTTCCCAGTCGGATTAGCCGTACTTGATATGCTGCTTAGAATTGCCGGCTTTGCCGCGGTCATCATGATTATGGCAGCCGGCGTCCAGTACATTGCCGCCCAAGGCAACCCGGAAAAAGCCGCTTCTGCCCGTAAGACTATATATAATGCCCTGATTGGTCTTGGCATCGCCTTCACCGCCACCTTGTTTGTAACATTCATCGGTAGGAGTTTAGCTCGATGATGAGTAATATTTTCTTGGCACTGCAAGGACTTGTCGATTCAGCCCCGTTACCAAAGACCTGCACGACGGAAGATGTAAAAAACGCAGCCGTTACTGGCTGTAAGTCAACCACTCTTCAAACCGGCCTCAACATTGCCTTTGCCATCATAGGCGCCTTTGCCGTAGTCTGGATAGTTTTATCCGGCATGCGTTTGGTTTTTGCCCGCGACAATCCGGAAAATATTACCAAAAACCGCAACGCTGTAATTTACGCCGTCATCGGCTTGGTTATTGTGGCTTCGGCGGCTTTTATCGTTAACATAATAATCGGCGGCTTGGGCAAATGACCTCTTGGCTATCACAATTAAAAAAAATGTTACACCCGCTATTTTCAAGGACGGTCCTTGTAAGACATCTGTTAAAAACCCCTTTTTTACAAGGACCGTACTTGAAACAGATTAAAAAACAGCTAGTTCTTTTTGGCCTTTGTCTATTAACTATAATTTCATTATTTATGTTTGCACCAAAAACCAATGCCCAGGCAAATCTGTTCGAGCAAGCTTGCGATCCCAGGAACCTCGCGGCTCAAAACAGCCCGGCCTGCCAGCAGGTTGAAGAACAGAAGACTTCCGACCAGAATCCGATTGCCGGCCCCAAAGGTATACTCCAGCAAGTTGCCAACGTTTTTGCCCTGGTAGCGGCAGTTGGCGGCACCATTCTGATTGTCTATGGCGGCTATGTCTTTGTCACGGCCGGTGGCAGTATTGGCGGCCAACGGGCAACCGATAGCCCGACCCGAGCCCGCCAAGCCCGCACTATTATCACTAGTGCCTTAACCGGCATGATTATCGTGGCCTTTGCCTGGCTAATCGTGACCTTTGTTAACACAAGAATAATAGGTTAATCTATGGCTATGAAGTCACTTATTTTACGAATATTTTTGGCTGCTGTTTTTGTCTTTTCATTCCTGTTGTTAATACCTAGCCAAAGTTCGGCGCAAATTGACTGTAAGGCAGGTAACTTGACTCCTCAAGAAGCGCTGCAATGCGGTGCTTCTGGCGCAGCCGGTCAAGATGTAACAGGCCAGAAAGTCAGTGATATTTCCGCCGAATCCGCCGGTAAATTAAGCAGCACCATAAAAAAAATACTTAATGTTTTGTCGGCCGTCGTTGGCATCATCGCCATCATCATGATTATCATTGGCGGCTTCCGCTACGTAGCTAGTGCTGGTAAACAGGAAAACATAACAGCCGCCAAAAACACCATCCTCTATGCCATTATCGGATTAATTGTCGTAGCTCTCGCCCAAGCCATCGTCCACTTTGTACTGCGTGAAGCCACAGAAGTCACCCAATCAAGTTCAACCCCAACCTGTGTTAACGGCCGCTTGGATAGTGGACCCGATCAGGGGAAGCCATGCTAATCATTGCCAAACCTGGCATGGTTGTGATATAAACTGCTTATAGTTAAATAATTCTAAAAAGAATTAAAGGAATATCAAATGATTCAAAAAATAAAAAAGAAACTAATTATCCTAGCGTCAGTACTAACGCTAGGAGCACCTGTTGCTATGGCTGTTCCAGCCTATGCCCAAACCGTCGAGGAAGGCATACAGAAAAACCTAATTTGTGGATCGAATGCTGCTTTAAGGGATGATCCCAAAACATCGGTAAATGAATGCGAGATTCCGGCAAGATCAGATGAGGGCTTAAGCGCCAAGATAAAGAGTGTTATCAACATCCTATCGGCAGTAATCGCCGTCGTGGCTGTCATCATGATAATCTACGGTGGCCTGCGCTACGTAGCTAGCGGCGGCAAACAAGAGAGTATCACAGCCGCCAAAAACACCATCCTCTATGCCATCATCGGTTTGATCATTGTGGCACTGGCCCAAGCCATCGTCCAGTTTGTCCTAAAGGGTGCTACTTAGACCATCCTAGAATCCCAAACACCCATGCCCTATAATTCAGAGCATGGGTGTTTTAAGTCGGACGTTATTCATTGTTGCTAGTTTTTTGGCTTTGACTGTCTTTAGCTTTTCCGCTTTGAATCCCAAAACTTTCGCTCAGGACATCTCCAATAAAACTCCCGATCAAGTAATTCAAGAAGGCTTATGCGCCGGCGCTAATCTTCAGCTAAGCGATGGCAACTGCGCTACATCTACCGATACAGGCGTCGAGAAATTCAACAAGGTTATCCGTAGCGTTATCAACACTTTGTCGTTAATCGTCGGTATTGTAGCCGTCATCATGATTATCATTGGCGGCCTGCGTTACATCACCAGCGGCGGCAGCGATACCTCCGTTACTAGTGCCAAAAACACCATACTTTATGCCATCATCGGTCTAATAATTGTCGCCCTGGCCCAAATCATGGTCCGCTTCGTCCTCAGACAAATCACCGGTTAGCTCCTATTTACAAGGACCGTCCTTGCAGGACATCTGTTAATAACCCCTTGTTTACAAGGACGGTCCTTGAAGCAACAATGGACTAAACTATATATCCGCGCTATTTGCTAATTCGTGCTTTATACCATCGAGCTCCCGTTTATAGGATAAATAGTCTGAGACAAAATTTTCGTACTCGTCACTTTCAAATAAATCTAGAATCATTTTGGGTCTAACCCAATCGGACTGCTTTTTACCCAAGTAGTATGGCAAACTTGAAAATTCCCAAGTCCGATAATTCTCCGGGTTTAAATGAATGTACCTTGATATATGTTGCAAGTACTCATCTTTACTTATACGGCTGGCTTTGAAGCGCTCTTGGAAAAGCGGACCAACACGCTTATATTTTTTATTAAAATAAGTCGAATAAGAAGTTCCAACACCACGTAACAAATGGGTCATAGCAGTGGGATCCCGCTGATAAATTAACAGGTGAAAATGATTAGGTACTAAACAAAAAGCCAATAGTTCTAGATGACCATACAACCAGCCGTATTCTCGTCCCTGCTTGTCTTTGGTTGGCTTGCTGTCTAAATAACGCTTGAGTAGGTTAAGGAAGACTGCATAATCTTGGTCATCGATAAAGATGCGCCGTTTGTTAACGCCACGGTTATAAATATGGTAGTAGCTATCAGGGACATATTCTTTTACTCTGTTCCGGCTTGGCATTGACACTCCATTTCAAGGACGGTCCTTGTAAACAGCAGTATTTTAGCAGTCGGATAGCTAAAGATTAATTGCTAATGGTAACAATCAGTCGCTTCAGAGAACTTGGATTTTCTTGACTGTGTCTTGTTTGACCTTGGCAAATGATATCGTCAGTACGCCGTCTTTTAGCACGGCTTCAATCTCGTCTTCTTTAACAGGCACCGGCAGAACAATGCTGCGGCTGAATTCGCCCCAATAACATTCCTGCAAGAAGTAGTTCTCAACATCATCTTCAGAACCAGAGCTAAGTGTGCCTTTGATAGTCAGCGTGTTATCGGAAATACTAACGTCCAAATCATTTTTGTTGACGCCGGCGACGCGGCCTTTGACAACTAGTTTTTCCTTGGTTTCGTAAACATCAACAGCTAATTGGCCGGCAACTGGCTCTTCGTCCCAATTCTCATCTTCGGCGGCTGCCGGCTCGGCATTCTCATCAGCAGTTGCGGCTTCGTCTTCACTCAAAAAAGCTGCAGTTATGTCGTCGCCCATCAATAAATCATCTTGCGGTTGGCTAGCCTTAGCCATAGGTATTCCCTCCAAAATTATCAATTTTAGTTAATTTGCCTTTTTGTGTTAATCAAAGTATAACCGCTTAACCCAGCGATATGCAACATGTTACACTGCACAATAATTACAACAAGCTATGTTAAGCGTAGCCATTTTACATTTCTCATTTTCCAATTCACAATTATTTACCAAATGAGTATTTATCAGACAAAGCTCCGACAGCTTGAGCAAAGAATGATTGATTTTAGTGTTGAAGTGATTAGATCCTTCGATAAATATAGCAATTCGCCAACGCTTTGGACATCAGTCGAGCAACTATTAAAATCGGTAACCAGTATCGGTGCAAATTACACTGAAGCAAATAATGCGAGTTCGAAAATTGATTTTCGAAATAAGATTTTCATTGCCAAAAAAGAAGCCGCCGAAACGAGATACTGGCTTGAGATTTTAGATAAGAGCTTACCTAACGAAAATTTCGCTCATTTGCAACAGGAAGCCCTAGAACTTAATTTAATCTTGCAGAAAATTATCTCGACAATGAAAAATAGCAACTAGTCTAGTTAATTGGCTAATGGATAATTAATTCGGTAAATGGAAACTGGTAAATGGTAAATCTGCTGGAAGCAGTTATCGGGTGGGTTGCGCCGCCGCAATGTATTAGTTGCGGCGTTGAAGGAACGGCGCTTTGTGCCGCCTGCTCTACGGCCGAGATTATTCCCTACGGCGAGCGTTGCTGGTCCTGCGGCGCAGCCAGCCAACTCGGCCGGACCTGCCCGTCTTGCCGAAAAAGTGCGCCGCGCTATGTTTGGATAAGTACTAGCTACGAAGATACGGCCAAAAAGTTAATCAATGTTTACAAATTCTCCGGCCGGCGGGTAGCCGGTAGCAGCTTGGCGCAAGTTATGAGCCAAACACTAGGTGACTTTCTAACTCAAGCCGAACTTACCAAACTTAATTACTTAATCATTCCAATCCCAACAGCTACTAGCCGCCAGCGCCAGCGCGGCTTTGATCACGGCAAACTACTGGCAAAATTTTTGAGTCGCCAAACCGGACTTAAGACGATTGATGCTCTTGGCCGGCTTGGCCAAACCCGCCAGCTTGGCGCCCGCCGCGACGTCCGACTTAAGCAAGCCGAAGGTAAATACTACGTGCGTCTACCTTATTTAATAAAAGGCCGAAATATTTTATTGGTTGATGATGTGGTGACAACCGGTGCCACGCTCCGCGGCGCCACTAAAACCCTGCGCCAAGCCGGCACTCGCAGGGTCGACGCCCTAATCTTCGCCAAACGCCTTTGAATCTGTTTAATTAAGAGTTTCTTTAAGCATTGTTCGCAAGCTTGTTTTACCTTTTGTGGTTTTGAAATACTTTTCTCTTCTCAAGGCATCGTATTTATTTATGTAGCACTCATAGAAAATAAGCTGTGCTGGCAATCTGGATTTTGTTGAAGGAATTTGTCCCAAATTATGACTTGTGACTCTGGATTTTAGGTCATTGGTAAATCCGATGTAAAACTGATCGTCAGCACACAGCAAAACGTATACATAAAACATAATAATGAATTGGCGGAGCCCCGAACCGAATGATTCAGGGCGGAGCCATGTACCGTCCGGTACATGGCGGAGAGGGAGAGATTCGAACTCTCGCGAGGACTTGCGTCCCCCTAACGATTTAGCAAACCGTCCCCTTCAGCCTCTTGGGTACCTCTCCGCGTTAACTAATTACTTTACAGTTTGGGAGCGTCCATAACAAGCTCACTGTTACCGATATCAATCATTCCTGTTTTCTGTTTTTCATATTGAAGGTCTTTAAGCTCTATTTTATGTATGTTTTGTGGCCGAACAGACCTTCTGGAATCCAAACACTCCTTGATTAAATATTCTCCGCCATCAGCCTTGAGAATATATAACCAATCATACGCATTTGCTTTTGTTTTCTTAATTACATAGCCAGCAGAGTTTGAATGAATTCTTCTGAGCTCTACGTCTCTCTCGCTCGAAAATCTTACTTGAACTCGCTGAATTTTATCTGACGTATCAACAAGCAAATCATAGGCTGCAGATTCGGTTAAAGGTAGGGCTACTTCGTAACCAAGCTTTGTGAATGTTGCTACAGCTTGCGCTACTGCAATATCACCTTTACGCTGGGTAGCTCGCATAACCTTATTGTCTCACAGGTTTGGGCAACCGGTCAACAGATGTAATTATGCTATACTCTCTCCGGAGAGATGCTCGAGTGGTTGAAGAGGACAGTCTTGAAAACTGTTGTGCCGGCAACGGTACCGTGGGTTCGAATCCCACTCTCTCCGCCATGGTTTTTGAAGGCTTGATAAATTACAATAAACATAAACATGAACGAAGAAAACACCTCCTGGCAGTATAAGCCGGACGGGCAAAAAACCGTACCAGAACCAAGGCTCGATGGCCGACCGCCAGCCAAATCCCCAAGTCAGAGGAGCGCTCCTAATAGCATCGAGTGGACGGCTTCCGAATATATCGAACACGCCCGCGGCAGCAGTTGGTACATTGTCTTAACTATCGGTACAGTCGGTTTGGCGGCGTTGGTTTATATCCTAACCAAAGACTTTTTTGCCGGTGCTATTACGCTCATTCTAGGCATTATCATCGGTATCTTCACCATGCATAAGCCAAAAGAAATGACCTACCGGCTTTCATCAGACGGTTTTACGGCTGGCGACAAACAATATACTTTCAGTCAATTCAAATCGTTTGCCGTTATTCGCGAGGCCGGTCTATATAGTCTAAATTTGGTGCCAATCAAAAAATTTATGCCAATAATCTCGGCCTATTTTGCCGCCAAAGATGAAGAAAAAATTGTCAACCTGCTGGGCCAGTACCTGGCTTATGAGGAACGCGGTCTAGACACTATCGAACGATTAACGCGCCGCCTGCGCTTCTAACTTTTTAACTTTACCTCTTCGCCGAACCCATCACACTTTTATGCTATAGCATAGTTTTGTTAATAGTCTTAACGGATTTGTGCGATAGCATATTTTTGTTTTGGTTATGGTTGAAAAGTTTCTAATTTCAGACTGGTACACCCGAGAGGATTCGAACCTCTGACCTCCGGCTCCGCAAGCCGACGTTCTATCCAGCTGAACTACGGGTGCTTAACAGGGGTAATTTTAGCACTCTATGACTTTTAATGCCACCGCCGCCTGTGCTTTTGCTATTATGGATGAGTTAACAATTAAGTCTTCGTGGGTGGCGTGTAATTCGCCAATCGGACGTAAAAATCGTCGACTCTGCTCAAAAGTAGGGGTGACCATGTGGAAATCATGGATCGGCCGTATAGTCGGAACCCCGCCCATTTTACAGGTGCTCTCGTAATCTGATTGCAGACTACTAACGCCCTGAAAATAAGCGGGGTGTCTCTATCGAGACAGAAAGGAGAACTCTTTTGAAACACGTTATTAAATTTGCGCCGCTTTTGGTTATTGCGGCGGCACTGCTTTGGAGCTTGGATGGGCTGCTGCGGCGGCATCTTTACGAACTACCTGCTTCAGTCATCGTCTTTTGGGAGCACGTTTTTGGTTTCGTGCTTCTCTTACCACTCATAATCGCTACCTTTAAAGCTTTCAAAAAATTCACTAAAAGGCAATGGCTGTCAGTCGGGCTAGTCTCGTTTCTATCCGGCGCCGTCGGCACCATCGCTTACACGGCTGCGCTCGGCCGGGTCAATTACATTTCGTTTTCGGTGGTTGTGCTGCTTCAACAATTGAATCCGATCTTTGCTATTGCCGCCGCGGCCGCACTGCTGCGCGAACGTTTGAGCAAAAGATTCATCATTTTGAGTATTGTCGCGCTGGCCGCCGCTTACGTGGTGACTTTTCCTAATTTTACGGTTAACTTTGCAACCGGAACGGGCACGGCCGTGGCCGCCCTCTTGGCCCTCGGCGCGGCGGCCAGTTGGGGTATTTCCACGGCTTTTTCAAGATATGCGCTAAAAGATACATCGCCAATCCACGTTACCGCCGCTCGCTTTGGCTTGACGCCGCTGTTTGCCCTAGGCTTTGTCCTACTTTCCGGCAGCAGCAGCTCGCTCGGTGCGTTAACTGCCAGCCAATGGAAATATATCGCCGCCATTACTTTCTCTACCGGCTTAGTTGCTTTGGCGATTTACTATTATGGCTTAAAGTTCGTGCTGGCTTCGCGGGCCGCCATATTGGAATTGGCCTGGCCTTTAAGCGCCGTCTTTGTTGGTTATTTCTGGTTGAGCGAACGCCTGACGACTACGCAGCTAGTCGGCTCGGCCGTGCTGCTGGGCGCCATTTGGTTGATTGCACGCGATAAAAAGACCGTTGCCGAAGCTAAAGCTGGATCAGTCGCGAAGTAGCCAGTGCCGCCCGCGTGGCTTCAATTTCGTCTTCAAAAAAACCGTCCACCGCATTGTCCACACTGCCGCGCAGAACAAACTTCTTAAGCTCGTTGAACATCGCTTGGGCCACTCAGCTCTTCAAAATCAAAAAATTCGAGATCTGCTTTTTGTCCCATTTTTCTCGGAAAGACCGAAACATGATCTGGTATGACTTCGTATTCTGCTCGGTCCTCGATGTCGATTACTTGCCCGCCCACAATCTCGGCGAAGACAATGTCAACAATCCTTTGCCTTCTGGCCCTATCGGCCGCGATTTTTCTCTGCCTTCTCGCTGAAGGTCGCCGGTGCCGAACTTCTTCTTGGCCTAGGCCTTCAAGAGCAAGCTCCTCGGGTCGGATGATTCCAGCCACGACTTCTTCGGTCGCAATATTAAATCGACCCAGTGGCACACCACCTTCTCCAAGGAAGCCCTCCGGCTCCACGTCATACCAGACCTGGTCGATTCGAAGTCTGAAGTCATATAACCTCGCATCTTCTGAGCTTCCAATGGCTTCAGTACTTGGTATATATGGCAATCTGTCTTTTAAATCAACTGGCATTATTTTACCTCTGTCAGATAAATTATTCTATAACCAAATTTTATATTAGTCAATTTAGGTAATCTTAATTTTCCGGATGGTTGGTTTGGGTTTGGGCCTTGGCTTGGCCACTGGCTTAGGTATCGGTTCTTTTTTTGGTTCCGGCTTTGGTTCTTCTTTGACAACCTCGGCTGGTTCCGCCGGTTTTTCCTCAATCGCTGCTGCCGCCGGTTGGGCTTTGCCTCTGCCCCGACCAATAAAGATGGTTCCTAAAATGGCAAGTGCCCCCAAGCCGCCGTAAACGCCGCCAACCAGATAGTAGTTTTGACTGATGACTTGGGATGCGTCCTCAATTAAAGTATTGATGTTCTGCTGCAGAACCGCATTTTCCAGCTTAAGCTCTTTGGTGCCCTTGTCGGCGCCGTAGTTGATTAGCCAGGCAAAGGCTAGGATTAAAATGCCGATAGTCAGTATAGTAATACCCGCCCGTCGCAGCCCTTTGCGCCGGCTGGCGCTCAGCAAAATGACGCCCAGGCCAGTCACTATCGCCAAGGCGGCTAGATAAAATGGCGAGGCCTTAAAGCCTTGGTAAATCTTCGGCACATCCTTTATTTTTTTATCTTCAAAAACCGACTGATTGCCGCTAGATGATTCGATGTTGGCCGCCGTAAGCTTGGTGTCGCCCAAAAAGTCTTGGCTGTTAGCAATTTCGTTCTTCACTTGCTCGGCCGCGGCCGCCGCACTGACGCCTTTTGGCAAACAGCTAGCGTTATAGTAATCAAAATTTTGAGCTGACGTGTTGGCTGGGCAAGCCGGCAAACCAGTTAATCGTTGCTGGATAGTTTCGGCCACATATTCGGCTAGATTAGCTTTAATCGGTGCCAGGTCAACCACAAAATCCGGCTGGACGGTTTTGCCTTCCAACCACTTATAAAGACTGTCAATTACGGTCTCCACATTTTGTTTTAAGAAGGCTGGCGTGATGGCCCGCTGGGCGGCCTCTTTGATGGCCGCATCGGTCAAAGGTACATCAGTTGATTCGCCAACCTGGGTTTTCTCTTGATTAACTTGGTCGAGGGCGCTAGGCACAATCGTCTCGTAAAGGCCGCTATCGGCGATGATTTGCTTGACGTTGTTTGAACTG
>MGCU01000001.1 GCA_001790525.1 Candidatus Saccharibacteria bacterium RIFCSPHIGHO2_12_FULL_47_16b | reverse complement strand
GGCCGTCGTCAGCTCGTGTCGTGAGATGTTTGGTTAAGTCCATCAACGAGCGCAACCCTTATAGTTAGTTGGATTTCTCTAGCTAGACTGCCCCGGTAACGGGGAGGAAGGAGGGGATGATGTCAGGTCAGTATTACCCTTATGCCTTGGGCAACAAACACGCTACAATGGCCGGTACAAAGGGCAGCCAAGTCGTAAGACGGAGCAAATCCCACTAAAAGCCGGTCCCAGTTCGGATTGGGGGCTGAAACCCGCCCCCATGAAGCCGGAATCGCTAGTAACGGTAGGTCAGCATACTACCGTGAATACGTTCCCGGGTCTTGTACAAAATAAATGCGCCTGGCAGTTTTGAAAGCTAAGCGGTGTAAATCCGTTACTTGCGCAAGCGAGTTAGCTGCGAGCAGGGCTTCTTTCGTAAGGAAAAGCCCGAAGGGCTCTATAAGCAAAAGGTAGTCTTTAGCAAATAGTTCGTGACGATCTATGATACGTGTACCATAGGGAAGTTACAGATAAAGAGCGCTAAAGAATGTCTGAAAAAGTTTTCAAAATGACCCAGGGAGATCCTTGCGTGCGAGCATAGCCATTATGTGCAGCAAGGAAGTCAGCTGAGTTCGTAGTACCCAGTACTTCTCACTGACGTTCGAAGCATTTACCATTGACCATTTTCCATTTACCATTAATTTGGCATTTGCCATTTTTCATTGCAGCCGCATTGTTAAATGTAAATTGTTAAATAATTGTAAAATGTGAATTGTAAAATGATAAATTGTCTCCGAGCGTGAGCGAGGAGTATTGGGGAAGGAACGAACCCTATGCTAAATCCACACTATATTTCCGGTTTTGTTGACGGCGAAGGCTGCTTCAGCATTAGCTTCAACAAAAACGGCAAGCGTTTACCAGAAGTTCGTCTCATTTTTGAGATCGAAGTTCGGGAAGATGATGAAACGATTTTGCGCGAAATTCAAAAAGTTCTTGGCTGCGGTAATATTTACCGCTTAGATTACGAAAGGTACGCTAAATGGCGGCCGCACGTAAAGCTAAAAGTCAGTAACTTTAACGATATTTCGCAAAAGATTATCCCATTCTTCCAAAAGTATCCGCTCAAAGCTAAGAAACGCTATGATTTTGAAAAATTCTGCCAAGTTGCAGAGCTAATCAAAACTAAACAGCACTTACTGGCAGAAGGAATAGAGCAGATTCGTTCAATAAAGTGTAGGGACTCGCTGGATGCGTTAGATGCGCATGTCCAGTGGGGAACGACAGAGGCTATCTGATCGTAGTCACCGCCCGTCAAAGCATGAAAGTCGCCAATACCCGAAGTCCCTCGCTTTTGCTTCGCAAAAGCTCGGATTTAACAGTTTACATTTTACAGTTAACATTAATTTTTCATTGATCAATTATCATTGTTAATTTATTGAAAATTGTGAACTGTGAATTGAAAATGGCTCCTGCGAAGTAGGAGCGAGGGCCTAAGGTAGGGGAGATGATTGGGCTTAAGTCGTAACAAGGTATCCGTACCGGAAGGTGCGGATGGATTACCTCCTTTCTAGGGAGATTTGTAAGACTTAGTCTTACGGACTCAAATAACTCAATTGACTATTTGAAGTCCGGTCGATCCGGATAGATGCAGCCGAAACTCGGCATCTATCATTAACGGAAGAGTTTCATCCTGACGTTAGATTTGCACTACCCAGTTTTCAATCAACGGGTCGCCGCGGCGACCCGTTTTTGGTGTAAAAGCTAGTGCTAAAATGGTGTGACATGGAAAGTGTTTTTGAATTTTCCCCGCCTATTCCAAACCCTCTCGCCGAGAGTCAAAGACAAAAGTTTGAGCAACAAGTTGCACAAAAAATAAGGAAACACGTTTTTCAGGCGAGAAGGCTTATAAAAAATGGTAAGCCGATCGAAAGAAAAACTCATTTTTTGAGACAAAGAAAGTTTCTGGAAGAAATAGAACCGGGATCGTTCGAAAAACCGGAAGATGCAGCCAACTTATGGAGAACTTCTTTGTTTAAGGCTCTATCAAGCAGACGCCTAACATGGCGAGGATTAACTTTAGAAAATGATGAACGCATAGAGTCTCCATATCCTATGAGAGACGGTTCAATAGACTATGTGACTATTACGCCACTTTTAGATAATCGAACAACGATCGATGGAAAGCCCTTAAGAATGGCTATCGTTCAGCATTTGTGGAAATTTCAGGGAGAGCCGTATGAATGGCGAGTTTTACTCTGGATGTCTCTTGATCGCGCAGTTGAGGCCTTTAATAAACGCAGCAAAGACCGGGCATAAATAAAATGGTGGGGTTACCTGGACTCGAACCAGGGACCTCGTCATTACTTGCCCCGCACTAAATTTGGGTTCTGGTGGGCGCGCCTGGACTCGAACCAGGGACCTCGTCATTATCAGTGACGCGCTCTAGCCAGCTGAGCTACGTGCCCAAATTTTAGTACGGGGTCAGTGACCCCGATAGTATAACGCATTCTGCGTTAACTACGGGGCGCAGCGCGCTCTAACCAGCTGAGCTATAACCCCAAATTCAATTTGTAACGATACCACAAAGGTCTCTATTAAATTATACTTTAATCGCGGGGCATTAGCTCAGTTGGCTAGAGCACCACATTTGCAATGTGGGGGTCGTCGGTTCGAATCCGACATGCTCCACCAGATCTACTTTTTGGGCAGTTCACAGATTAATCTGCCCGTTCGAGCATCTAAGATTGCCTGTTTTACACCTTGAGCTGATTGTTTTGGCGACTGATCACTGTAGTTAATTCCGGATTGCCAACCCTTCAATCGACTCTCGTCATCTAATAGGAATAGGTTGAACTTAACTACATTCGGTTGAGAACAGGCAACCGCGCCCATGGCCTTAATATAAAACTCTTCCTGTACAGAAGCCTCAACTGGTTTAGTACTGATTCCTTCAACGCCGCTATAGTGACGAGACTTTGCTGGCGGAATTTTCGTTTGTACACCGTACTCACCGTAAATTATCGGCAAATTTCGCCACGGCTGGGCTGTACCATCAAACGCCGTCTTAAGCTCATTCATCAGTAAATCGTAATCGGCAACACCAATTTTGCCGCCACCACGTCTTTGAGTCGGCGGCTGACTAGAATTTTCGCCGTAGGGGTGGATAACAAAACCATCCATTATTGGTTTTTGGCGTCCGCTGGAACGGTAGGCTTTGTCGATGTTACGAATAAATGCACTAGCGGTTTGTGTGCCGCCGCCAGCCAGGCCAAAACCCCAAACGTTTATATCGTGACCTCTTGCAGCAGCCGCTTTCTTTAACACATCATACGATGCTGCCTGAAGTTTGTAGCAGGCCAGGGCAGCCGCGTCTTTACCGTTGGCCATAAACTGCGGACGCCAAAAATCGGTCGAATTACATTCGTTACCGATAATAAAATGGTCAATCTCGGGAAGATGATAAGCCAAAAATGCCAGCCAGTTTTGGAATTTCCCTCTTTCCCAGGTGTTAGCTGGCGATGTATTATCCGGACAGTCAAGGTAGCTGCAAGGATAAGCACTAAGCATAATCTCTAAACCGTAAGCTTCTGCCGCTGCTGCACCATTCTTTAGGGCTTCTAAGTCTTTTTCTGATGGAGATGTTTGGCCAGTGACCCATTGGGCGGTCATTCTTACGGAGTCGGCGCCGGTTTCGGAAATGCGGCGAGCTGAATCAAATGCGGTTTCTATATCATTAGATCGTAGCGAATCTTCAACAATTCCAACGTCAATGAGTCTTTCGCTATAATTAGTCGCTTCTGTCTTAGGACTTACAGCGCGGGCAGGGGATGACGAAGTAACACCTAGAGCTGTTACGATAATAGCTGAAACACCGAACGGGTATCTTAAAACGTTTCCGATTGTTTGTTTTTCCTCCGGCATTGGTTATTTTTTACTAGATATAGAAAGAAAGTGCAAGATAATTTACATAGAATTTGTAAGAATTTTTACGAAATTTTATTAACAACGATAAAATCAAACCATTGCTATCTTAATTAGGTTTAAAAAGCATCGATGTAAAAAAGTTATCCACAGAATTTAAAAAAAGCTAAAAAAGTAGCTGTATAATTTTTCTGTAAATAATTCAATAGAAGATTGCCACAATGTTGTTCGAAACACAATAGTTTGTGTGACATTTTTTAGTGAAATTTTTTTGTTCGAAAAATAGGCCAAAATTCACACATTTTATCCTTGACAGCGTCACGCTTGTGCTTAATAATTGTCACAGTCTTTAGAGAATAAAAAGCAAAACGAATACAAAAATTTCTCAAAGACAAGCAAAATGGTCAAGAACTGCCAAAGTTGTAATACTAAATTTGATGGCCGCAGAGATGCCAAGACTTGTTCGACACGCTGCCGCAAGCGGTTGCAGCGAGCCAAGATCGCGTTTTTACGGGAAGCCAACGCAGTCAAAGACGCTGTTGCGGAAGTCGCATCGGAAGTAGGGCAGGAGTTAACTGGTCTTAAACCTCAACCAGCTTTGGCAACTGTAGAGGATATTCCCGAAAGTGGAGTTTTGGGAAGTGTTACAGACGATGAGCCGGAATTTTTAAATCTGCCGAGTGAGCCAAAAATTGAGGAGTATTCAGAAGCCGTCGTCCAAGCGCCGGCTTCACCGCCTGTAATAACACCTCAAGCACCCCAGCCTGAACCACCGCCAGTTAGTCAACTGCCTAAGCTGCCGCCATTACCGGAAGAGGTAGTAGAACACTACCAACCGCCGGCCAAGGCGCTGTTTGAAACCACTCAACCACCGCCACAAGCCAGCCTGGAAGAAATTCAATCTCAAGATTCGCTCGAGATGCCTCAACTGGCCGCTTCACAGAGTCAAAGCTTAGGCGAATCGGCCGCAGCTTCCAATCTAGAAGTTCAGGAAGTCAAACCGGTTGAGAATCTGCTCGGGCAAGCGGCCATCGTCCGGAGCGCGCCAGCGGCTAATACTTTTATGCATTCAACAGGGTTAGCGCCGTCTGTCGAAGCAGCGCCTCAACCCCAAGCCGCCACGCCGCTGTTTGATAATTTGCCGCCCAAGCGCAATCTCGGTTCAATATTTTCATTCTTTACGGCCAAACCTTTTGCCATCGCCGCTGTTTTTGTACTGCTTTTGGGTATTTCGGCCGGTGTAATGACTATGCTTGGTTCCCAAGACAGTGAGCAGCCAACCGCCAGTCAAGAAGAATCGTTGTCTTCGCTGGGAGATGAAGGTGTACTCCGGTTTAATCTTAATACCGAGCTAGCGCCAGGTAAGAAATTGTTATTGGCGCAGATCGATGTGGCGCCCGGAGACTTGCTGCAGGTTACCGGCGATGTTCAATCGAGCGGCACTTTGTTTGCTTCCAGTGGACAAAGCTCGCTGGATAACACTGGCCTGCGGATAAATAACAGTTTAGTTTGTAATGCCAACGGTTGTGTGTCGACGGCCACGGCCGCAACAACCATATCCGGGCAGATCAGTTTAGATAATTTACCGCCTGAAGTGACTATCCAGGGTAACACTTTTAACGACGCTGGCCAACTTGTTCAACTCAATAGCTCCACCCAATTGCCAGCGGTTAGCGGCTCTCTCTTGACAAGCCTTAATGCCTCGGCCATTAGTTTTAGTACGCTGGCCGACGCTCGGTTATCCGGCAATGTCTCCCTTTTTGGTCCGGCTGTTGAATCAAGTGAACTTACCGACGGCACTATTACTGACGCTGATATTTCTGCAACGGCCGCAATTGCTTACTCAAAGCTTAATTTGGCCGATTCGATTGTCACGGGTGACATTACCGAGGGCACCATCGTCAACGCTGACGTCAGCGCCACGGCCGCTATCGCTTACGGCAAACTGAACCTAACCAACTCCATCACCAGCGCTGATATTACTGACAGCACTATAACCACTACTGATGTTGCACCTGATACCTTAACTGCTGCTGATTTAGCCGCTGATTCGGTTGATTCTTCTGAAATTGCCGCTAACGCCGTCGGTTCAGACGAGATCGCCACCGATGCCGTCACTTCAGCCGAAATAGCCGCTGATGCCGTTGGTTCAAGTGAGATTGCCGCTGATGCCGTTGGCTCCTCTGAAATAGCTGCTGATGCCGTAACAGCTTCTGAAATCGCCACTAGCGCCGTGGCTAGCGCCGAAATCCTCAATGACACCATCACTAACGAAGACATTAATGCCGGTGCGGCGATTGACTGGACTAAAATAAACAAGACCGGTTCGTCATTAGCCGATCTAACCACCCGCTCGGCTGGCGATTTAACCTCTGGGACCTTAGACGATTCTCGGCTGTCTGCCAATGTTGCTAAGTACAACGACGCCGCACCAAATTTTGCTAATAACGTTACCGCTCCAACCTTCATTGGCAATTTACAGGGTAATGCCACCACAGCTACGGCCTTGGCGGCTAATCCTGCCGACTGTGGCGCCGGCGCTTTTGCCACCGCCATCGCCGCCAGTGGCAATTTGACCTGTTCAACCGATGGCTCCGGTTTGATAAGCCTTAATGCCAGCAACATTTCTTCCGGCACGCTGGCCGATGCTCGTCTTTCAGCCAACGTCTCACTGCTTGGCCAAACCATTGAATCAGCAGAGATTACTAACGGCACCATTGTCAATGATGATATTAACGGCGCGGCGGCTATTGACTGGACTAAAATCAACAAAACCGGTTCATCGCTGGCCGATCTAACTACCCGTTCGGCCAGTGATTTGTCTTCGGGAACTTTAGCGGATGCTAGGTTGTCCGCTAATGTTGCCTTGCTCAATGGCACCGGCCCCCAAACCTTTACCGGAAATAATAAATTTACGGGCAGTTTTTTGAGCCAGATAGCTGCCGATAGCGCCACGGCCTTTCAAGTTCAAAACGCCGCCGGTGCTAGGTTGTTAACCGTCGACTCGATTGCGAGCGAAGTCGAAGTTGGGCAGGCCAGCAGTAGCACCGGCAAAGTCGTCTTATTTAATGCCGCTGGCTCTGGTTCGGTTACTTTGCAGGCAGCCAATCCTGGCGCTGCGGCCTTTGTCATAACAGCGCCGGCCGAAACCGGCACTATTTGTTTGACCACCGGCAATTGTGCCGGCGTCGGCGGTACCGGCGACATCCTTCAAGGTGGCAACAGCTTTGGTACGGCCCTGACGCTTGGCACCAACGATAACTTTGGCTTAAACCTGGAAACCAACAACACAACAGTCGCCAGCTTTACTAACAGCGGCGCCGCTTTATTTAAAAACTCCAGTGATTCTGCTTCAGCCTTCCAGATTCAAAACGCCGCCGGTAATGTCTTTGTCTTGGTTAATACCACTGGCGGAGCAGTCAATGTCTGTGACTCCGCCGCTTGCGATACAGTTTCCATCGCAACCAATGCCGATGCCGACGCCATTAACATTGGCGACAGCTTAGATACGTTGACTTTTACAGGTAATGCCAGTTCAACCTTTGTCCTAAACGGGTCAACTATCTCAGCTGCCGAACTTAACCTGCTGGATGGTCACGACGTCGCTCTAGTCGACATTAATGACGCCGTAGCTACAGCCATAGTCGGTACTAGCGCTCTTAATGCTGGCTCCATAACTTCCGGCTTCGGTATCATAGACAACGCCGATACCATCACCGGCACAACTCTAAATGCCACAACCGGTATCAACACTGGCGCTGGGGCTGGCACTCAGCGGATTGACTCATCAGGTAACTTACCCAACACTGGTACTATAACCTTCGGCGGTGACACCAACCTCTACCGCTCGGCGGCCAACACCCTCAAGACTGATGATACCTTCATTGGTGGCGCAGACATTCAAGTAACAACTCTAGGTTCAGCCGACACTGCTACTTACCTTTGCCGCAACGCTGGCCTGCAACTGGCAACCTGTAACATCACCGGCACCGGAGCCGCCTTCGTCCAGGGCGGCAACAGTTTCGGTGAGACGGCGGTACTAGGCACTAATGATTCTAACAGCCTAACTTTTGAAACCGCTGGTGCTACCCAAGCCACCATCGCCGTAGGTGGAGCCACGACTTTCCAGAATTCTATAAACAGTACGGCCGCCTTCCAGATCCAAAATAGCGCGGGTACATCAAATCTATTCGTGGCTGATACACAGAACTCCCGGGTGGGTATCGGAACTGCCAGTCCGTCAGCTGATCTTCATATCCAAAATCAAGAGACGGATATCGCTACACTTAGAATTGAAGGTGGCGATGGCACCGGAGGGACCAATGTTGGCACGTCAATCCTGCATATGCGCGCGGACACCAATGATGTCAAACTCCATCTCACGAGGCCAGTCAGCGGCGTTGCCGACGGTGTATTTGCCATTGTCGGCAATGAGGCAGGCTCATTCCGGTTTGACGCAGGCAACGATTCGAATACTCCCGAAACAGCCGACCAGTTAGTGCTGCTCTCAGGCGGCAACGTCGGCATTAACACCACTGGCCCGGATCGCCGCTTGGATGTACTTGATGCTACCAATCCCCAACTGCGCCTAACCTATACTGATGGCACTGTATATAGTGATCTCCAAACAAACAGTTCGGGTGATCTGTACATTAATCCTTCCGGTGGAAAGATAGGCCTGGCTGGCACTCCCGCTAACGGTATTCTGACTATCGGCACCGACACCACTGCCGCGACTGGCGGAATTTACTTTGGGACTGATACGAATCTTTACCGTTCCGCGGCTAATGAACTTACTACTGACGATTTATTCCGCAGTAGCCGCACGAATGCTACCGACTCTGCTTTTCTAGCTAGAACTAGCGTTGACACTATTGGGCGATGGCGTGTTGGCGCTAATGGTCTCACGGAATGGGGCGATGGTACGAATGCCCGTGACACCAACCTCTACCGCTCCGCCGCCGATACCCTAAAAACTGATGATGCCTTACATGTAGGCGGGACCGTTCTGCAAGTGGCCGGCGGTTCAGCCACGGGCTATATCGGATCGTCACAAAATAATGGCTATAACTCCTTCGACAACGGTGGTCGATCAGGTATAACCGCCGGTGGCGATTTTTACATAAATATCGATTCCAACAATGATCAAACCGACCGAGCTTTCCGCATTCACAAGGATTCGAACCTGCTTTCAAGCGGTACCAGCCTTCTGGTCTTGAACGAGTCGGGGCAACTGTCCCTACCGGTCCAAGGCTCTAGCGCCGGCTTACTGCTAGGGGGTGACACCAACCTCTACCGTGGTTCAGCCGACTTGCTTAAGACGGATGACACTCTCCAGACCACGAACCTGCTGCATGTTGGAACTTCAATTTCCGGCACTCAGGCCAGCATAAATACCGGCCTTGCCAATCGGGTCGGCTTGATTACTAGGGGTGCAGCTAGCCAAACTGCCGATCTTCTGCAGCTGCAGGATAGTAGCAGCGTAATCCTGACGGCTTTTGACTCGGCCGGAAAACTGGTGTTTGGACCTTCCGGCTCACAGGACACCAACCTCTACCGCTCCGCTGCCAACACCCTCAAGACAGACGATACCTTGGTGGCCGGCGCCGATGTGCAGGTAACCACTCTGGGTACTGCCGACACCGCCACCTACCTTTGTCGTAATGCCGCCAACCAAGTAGCCACTTGTAACACCACCGGCACCGGCGCCGCCTTCTTGCAGGGCGGCAACAGCTTCGGGGCTACGGCTACACTTGGCACCAATGACTCCAACAACCTAGCTTTTGAAACCAACAATACCACTCGCTGGATCATAGATACCGACGGCCACCTAACACCAAACGTAGACGATACCTATGACATAGGCAGCGATACTAAACGCGTCCGTGATCTTTACACCGGCCCCGGCACCATCCATGTCGGTACCAGCACTTCTGACGAAGGCACCATAACCTATAACACCACCACCAACAACCTGGAATTCAACGCCACTAACGGCTCACTCTTCAAAAACTCCGCTAACTCCACTACTGCCTTCCAGATCCAGAACTCTGCCGGTACATCACTGCTAACCGCTGATACTACCAACCAGTTGATAACCAGCAAGGACCTACAAATCTCTACTGGCAACTTAACCCTAGCTAACAATGGAGCTAGTGCCAGTCTTCGTGCCCAATTAGCCACATCAACTGTCACCGCCTCCGGCAATGAAATAACCGATGTAACTCGCAGTAAAGATAAAAACACGGGTGGCCAAGGCGATGGCCGAGCCGTTCCCGACTCCAGCTATGGCATTTGGGAAGCAACGACTAACTTAGTTACAAATGGCGGTTTTGAGACTAACACTACGGGGTGGACACCAACAAATGCGACTCTAACCAGTTCTACGGCGGCCGCAAAATTTGGTGCTAAATCGGGACTCTTTACTCTACGGCGGCCGCAAAATTTGGTGCTAAATCGGGACTCTTTAC